>CBDAFH010000109.1:0-2664 GCA_965195165.1 uncultured ANME-2 cluster archaeon
TTCCGAAGTTTGTGCAGTCGTTAGTCAAGGATGTGCAGAGATGGAGCGATGAACAGGTTGCAGACTGCGCCCGATCGTTGGATGAATTGAATGTGCTCGCCGAATCCGCAGTTTTCATCGGGAATGAGTTTAACTGCGCAGTCGAGGTCGTGGATGCTGGTTCTGCCGGAGATTATGTCGATCCACAGGGTAAACGGAGATTTGCGGAACCAGGGAGACCTGCGATCTATATCGAGAAGCAGGGGTGATTCCGTATCCGATCCGGTTTCAGATGAGGCGATGCGAGGCATCCCGGCATCATCGAAAGATTGTTATACTGGTAGCCAGAAACCCTAACGGTTGTGATGCATAATGAAAGAGATCAGCACATCATCAGGGCTCGGAGGCATCCTGAATGCCTTTCGGGAGATCACCAAAGAGTCAAAGCGGATAACGTTTGTCGGCACTCCCGGGTTCTGCACCCCGTTTGCGGAACTGATCGCATACCCGATCAGGGATGCGGGCAAGGAGATGGCGTTTGTCGCCAATCTAGATTCTAATGATGCGAAAAGAATCGTGTTCACGAGCCACGGCATGCAGTTGGCTGAGAATGTAGACGCCGCCGCGGATACAGTAGTGATACTCGGCGGTCTTGCGATGCCAAAGATTAGTGTCGATGTCAATAACCTGAATTCGATGATCGGCCGCATTCTTGGGGATGGTGGGCTGACTATCGGCGTCTGCTTCATGAGCATCTTTGAGCAGACCGGATGGTACGATGTGATCGATTTCGATTATGTGATCGACACCCATACAAGTGTCAAGGTTCTTGAGAAGTGATATAACATGGCAAAAGAGTTCACAGTCAGCGGAACATTCAAAGCCGGTTCAAGCCGGGAGCGGTTTACCAAGACAGTAAGCAGCCAGAACCAGAAAAACGCAATCGAGAAAGTGTATTCTCTCATAGGGAGCGAGCACAGACTGAAGCGGAATTTTATCAATATAACAGACGTTTCGGAGACGGGGTCCGCATGAGTGGACAACCTACAAACGATGAACTACAGCAATTGATAGCCCAGCATGATGAACATCAAGCGCGTGCCGAGATGCTTGCAGAGCAGATGGAAGCGATCCAGATGTCTATCATCGAATGCGAGCGTGCCGTAAACGCAATCGATGCGCTCAAGGGCGAAGACGAAGTCGCGTCGCTTGTTCCAATCGGTGCGGGTTCGTTCGTACACGCCAAGCTGGTCAAACCCGACCGCACGATCATCAGTCTCGGATCGAACGTATCGGCAGAGATGTCTTCAGACGCTGCAAAAGAGCGTCTCGTCGACAGGAAGGAGAAGCTCGCAAAGATCCTTGAACAGATGAACCAGGCGATGGGCGATCTGGCAAAGAGGATTCAGGCAATCCAGGCTGAGGCTACCAAACAGGCGCAGGCGAGACCGGTGGATCAGGCATATATCTGATGTTTAAAAAATTAAAAGAGAAGCTCGACTCATTCAAAGAGGCGATCAGCAGCACGATCGACCGGAAGGCTGCGGATGTGGAAGAAGCGCCGAAGAAGGAAGCTAAGAAGGTCGGGATAGCCAAGCGGGCGAAAACCCTGATCGTTGAACGGGAGTTGATTCTCGATGAGAAGGACCTTGAAGGTCCGCTGTGGGATCTTGAGATGGCTCTGCTCGAGAGCGATGTTGCGCTTCCGGTTGCCGAGAGTATCATCGATGCAGTGAAAGACGAACTGGTAGGCGTTCATAAAAAAATCAGGGCGGATACCGGGGATATCGTCGAAACCGCGCTTAGAAACGCCCTCATCGGAGTGATGTCAAAGGAGATGTTCGATCTTGATGATTTCATCGCAAACGCCACAAAGCCAGTGACCATCGTATTCACAGGAGTGAACGGCACCGGGAAAACGACCACGATAGCGAAAATCGCATCGAGATTGAAGGATGCCGGGTATTCTGTAGTGATCGCATCAGGAGACACGTTTCGGGCGGGAGCAACAGAGCAGATGGAGAAACATGCCGAAAGAATCGGTGTAAAACTGATAAAGCACCAGCATGGCGGCGATCCGGCTGCTGTCGTCTATGACGCGGTCCAACATGCGAAAGCGCAGCACCGTGACGTGGTGCTTGCGGACACGGCAGGGCGGATGCATACGAACGTGAACCTGATGGACCAGCTCGAGAAGATCTGCCGCGTGACGCCACCCGATCTTGTGATCTTTGTGGACGAGGCGGTTGCCGGCAATGATGCAGTGGAACGGGCGCGGGAGTTTAATGCAGTAGTCCCGGTAGGGGGTAGCATTCTCACAAAGGTTGATATGGACTCAAAGGGCGGCGCAGCGATCTCGATTGCGCACATCACAGGAAAGCCGATACTGTTTTTGGGAACCGGGCAGAAGTACGGGGACCTCGTGAAGTTCGATGTGGGCTGGTACGTGGATCAGTTGTTTGAGTGATCCCTGACCTGATCCTGGTAGGCGTCTGCTTCAGCTGATCCCTTCCATACAGTCCGGCATGAATGTACCAATCATACATGCGGACCCCAGCTCTTCGTGCCGCTCGGAGACGTACTGCGCATCATATATGCTCTTCGCGGTCCGGGTGTTGTCTTTAGCTATTTCTATCTCGACCTTCCTGGTTTTATAAGCTATACGCCCTAAAAACCCCTCCTAAA
>CBDAFH010000110.1:0-3126 GCA_965195165.1 uncultured ANME-2 cluster archaeon
CTGTTGCGAAGCGGGAGGGATTTTGAGTGAGGATGTCATCCTACTTCGATCCCCGCACCTTCCCCTCGCACGGATGCTCCCCTGTCATGCAAAACTCGTCAAAATGTTCAAGCCACTGAGGGTACTCTGGCGCGGTCTTCACAAAATTTACAAGATTTTTGATCTGTTTCGTCGTTATTGAGTCCAGTTCATGTTCCATCGTACATGCATCCCGCTCTGCAATCTTTTCAGGAACACTAATGATCTTTAAGAATGCTTTGATGGTATCGTGTCGATCCTTTATGATCAACGCAACCTCTCGCCCCCGTTCGGTAAGTGTCACGCCATCATATTTCCGGTAGATAACAAACTTTTTTTTATCGAGTTTTTTTACCATTTCGATAACGCTTGGCGGTCTAACATCCATAGTAACTGCGATGTCCTTTATTCTGGAATGTCCCTTCTCTTCCGTGATATTGAGGATCGCTTCAAGGTAGTCCTCGGCTTTTCGAGATAGCATGGTTAGTATTAGGGTGCCCTATCACCTTTAACATTTTCGTTAACAGAATTCGAAATGAACCGGAGTCCCTTCGGGGTCAATGTATACATCGCCATCCCTTGATCGGTGTCTGCGCCGCGGCACTGTTCGCATAGATTCGAGGTCGAGCAGGAGCATTGCAAGTCTACCTGCTCCAGGTACTGCTCGTCCACCATAAATTCGATCATCGCCAGAAGCGTGGACCGGTTCATGTCAAGATCCTTGACGATCGAACGAATGGTAGTTCCGTTCTCGATTCTTGACAGAACCTCCTTCATTTTGCTCATGATGAATTCCCGCCCCCCTCTTCCCCTGACGCTCTCTTGCGGATGTAATAGACCACTACAAGCGAGAACGGCAGCAAGAGCACGGCTGGCGCATAAGGCGGTGCGTACGCCGCAATAAAGTCCGGAAGCGTGTTGAACCATGGTCCGGTCTCTTCGTTCCAGCTCGGTATCGATTCCGTGATCATCGCAAAGATGTCACACCCTGCTACGACCCAGATCAGGATGCTTCCCATCACAACCTTTGCAAACTGGTGGATATCATCAAAGTTCCTGATGCCTGAAAGGTAGAAGAGTCCTGCGAAGAGCACGACGATCCCACCCCAGCCGCCTCTGAATATGTCGCCCGGTATCTCAAGGATCCCCCCGTACGCAAACTCGCTTCCGCTGGCTGTTACGAGCAAGTCTGCAAGTCCGAATGCTATTGTTACAATGCCGAGTGCGGCAAAGTAGACCGCCCCCCTGGATGATTGTCCAGCCATCTATGCCACCCCCAGAAGTATGCCTATCAGGTGTATCAGTCCGCCATAAGCGAATACGACAACCGAAAGAACAGCCAGTGCTCCAAGCAGCTCTTTCCAACCCTCTTTCAACATCATCGCAAACGTTGCAACGCACGGGAAGTAGATCGAGACGAGCACGACGGCTGTGATCATCTGGTACGGAGTCATAGTGATTGCAGAAAGTTGCGCAACCGCAAGGTCTTTTCGGAGGAACGCAGCTATGAGCGGACCTGCCGTCTCTTTTGGCACGCCGAACCAGCCGACAAAGACCGGAGCTAACGCATCACCCAGGAACTGGATGACTCCGAGCTGGTAGAGAACACCCACGATAGCGCTGCCGAGCATTACGAAAGGAATCGCAACCACGAAGAAACCCCTGACCCTGCCGCCCACCTTCTTTCCGATATTATTAAGCAGCGGTCTCCGGTACGGCGGCACATCGATCAGAAACTCAGGAGCTTTTCCGGGAACGATCTTGTTTAAGATGTAACCGAAGACGAAGTACCCGATGATCAGATAGAGCAGAATCCAGCCCATCAGATCCGGCACCACATCCTGCATGATACTGATCTGTGCGCCGCATGGAATGAATATGGCAAGGAGCGTCATCATGATGAACCGCTGCTTCTTCGTCTCAAGGATTCTTGTCGCTGCAACGCCAGGCACATTGCACCCGAGCGAGAGGATCGTTGGCACGATCGCATACCCGTGCAGACCGACCCTGTGCAGCACCGTGTCGAGGAGAACAGCAAGTCGTGGCATGTACCCGATATCCTCCAGAAGCGCAAGCATCAGGTAGAATATGATTATCGCAGGCAGGACGATGCCGACTGCAACGAAGAGCCCTGATGTCAAGACGCCGAACGACTCCAGGCAGTTACTAGAAAGCATGAACTCTCCGCTCTCGATTCCACCGGCATCGACCATGATGGCATATAGCCAGCCACCCTGCCCCGGGAATACTTCCTGTAGCCATGGCAGCCAGTACGCATCAAAGAGTCTGACAAAGAATCCGTCTGTGAAAAATCCTGCAAACGAACTGAATACGCTCCAGAAACCGTACATAACCGCGATCGCAACAGGGATGCCGGTCATCGGCTTTACTGTGAGTTCGCCGATCGCATCCGTAAGCGTGTGCTGATACGCGCCAAACGTCACAGTCTCTTTTGATATCGTATCGATCAGGTCCCATCGCTCTCCAGTGCTCAGTTTCATGCCCCGCCTCCTACATCCCCTGCGTCTGCCGCGCCTGTGGTATTTGAAGCGTTCGCAGCATTTGCGATGATATCAGCCACATTGACAGGGTTCGCATCTTTGAGCCTTGATACAAGCTCTTTGATCCCTTCGCCTGCGATTGCTACGGTTGAAACCACAGGAATGCCAAGAATCCGCTCTAACCTGTCAGCATCGATCACGATGTTCTTGTCCTCGGCAACATCCCGCATGTTAAGAGCGATCACTAATGGAAATCCCTCCTCGATGATCTCCATCGCGAGATAAAGCCCGCGTTCGACCTTGGACGCATCGATTACCGAGATCACCTTTGCATCCCGATTCTCGTGCAGCATCGCAACAGCGACCTCCTCTGCCCGGTCCTTCGGGTCAAGAGAGAACGTCCCTGGCACATCCACGATCTCGACGTCCTCGCCCTCGATCTTCATCCATCCTTTCGTGTAGTCGACCGTTGTTCCGGGATAATTCGACTCGGTGACGTTTGCTCCGGTAAGGCGGTTGAAAAAGACGCTTTTGCCGACGTTGGGGTGTCCCATCAGAAGTATCTTCAGTTCGTCACCTCCACAGTGATCTTCCCTGCCATATCCAG
>CBDAFH010000111.1:0-7379 GCA_965195165.1 uncultured ANME-2 cluster archaeon
GTTGATGCGCTCTCTGAAGTGGAAGAGATCGGCGTAATCGACCAGGACATCTCGCCCGGGAGCGGCGGAATCATAGCAACCGAGGTGAAATCCTGCCTCGGAAGGGGCGTTACCAGTTTCATTGCAGGGCTTGGAGGCAGAAGGATCGGTGCCGAAAAGTACGAGAAGATCTTCGGAAGACTTGGACGAGACGTAGAGGAGTGGATATTTTGAAAGACCCCTATCTGAAGAAATTGACCGATATCCCGATGGAAGACTACCTTGTCGGAGGGCATGTCGCATGTCAGGGCTGCTCTGCGTCCCTCGGGCTTCGTCTTGCACTAAAGGTTCTCGGGAAGGACACAGTCGTCATCAACGGCTCCGGCTGCATGACCCTGCTCCCGGTCTATCCGACCACGCCGCTTCGGGTTCCATGGCTCCATCTTGCAATCGAGAATACTGGGGCAGCAGGAACAGCACTCTACTATGCGCTGCGAAGAAAGAATATAAATGCCAATATACTCTGCTATGCCGGTGATGGCGCAACGTACGACATCGGACTCCAGAGCCTCTCAGGAGCGGCGGAGAAGAATATCGACATGATCTACATCTGCTACAACAACCAGTCATTCGGGAACACGGGTCACCAGCGGGCAAGCTCGACGCCGCGTGCGTCATATACATCGACAACGCCTGTCGGGAAGGTTGAGGTGGCAAAGGATATGCCTGCGATCATGGCGGCTCATAAGATACCATACATTGCGACTGCGTGTCCGTCATATCCGGTCGATTTTTTGAACAAGGTTACGAAAGCGGCTGAGGTTAAGGGGATGGCTTTTATCGATCTGCTGGTGCCGTGTCCGGTCGGCTGGGGGTTCGATCCGGCAGAGGGGATCAACATCGGGCGGCTGGCAGTGAGAACGGGGATCTGGAAGCTCTATGAGATCACAGATGGCAGGGTTAATCTGACTTACATTCCGAAGAAGAGGAAGAGGGTTTCGGAGTATCTGCGAGCGCAGGGGCGGTTTTCGCACCTGTCTGAACGGGATATCGAGGAGGTGCAGGCAGAGGTTGATCGGGGATGGGATGAACTGGAGGCGCGGGGGTATGAGTATGATCTTATGGTTTAGCCGTTCTATTTATCGCTCTGTTGAATAGGTTGAGAACATGAAATACTGAACATTGTTTCTGAACATAGTTTCTGAACATAGTTTCTTATTCTTTTATATAATGCCTCGTGATATACAGTAGCGCAGTCACACAGCAAAAATCCAGTGAAATGCACTGCCTTTGCTGTACCACGAAAGGAAGTGATCAAAATGCCAGAGGAAATGCTTTCGTTCCTTGCAGGTGACAGTACACCCGGGTCCATAAAACCCGTCGTGTGCAACGCCATTGGAGTCCCTAAAAGCGAGATTCAAAAGGTAATGCATGATGCCAAGGCAACACTTCCCACATCTGAGAGAATGGTGCAAAGATCGCCTACTTGGCTTTTGGATGTTGCCATGGCTCGGTCGGTCATGGGTGGGAAGTTGCGAAAGACGCATACAGATCAGGAGAATGCGAAATGCGAAGCATCGCCGAAGGCAGCCATCGACGCAGCCAAACTGAATGCGAGAAGGTGATGCACAGGCTCTGTACTTAAGTGCGGGGTTTGGTGACTTGGGGCGAAGCCGAAACAAAATAAAAAAGAGGTGTATACAATGAGGGAATTTAAATCGCTAAATCCGGAAAGACTTCCGGAAGGATTCGATGCCGAGATTCACGGCGAGGAATCGATAGTCAAAGTAGAGGAGTCAAAAGGGCGTATTGTCGTATCGTATACTTTCCCGGGGTTCTATCTTTCAGAAGACACCCTCGATGTCGAAGGAAAGAAGATATCCTTCAAGCAGGTCAATATTGCAGAGACAGGCTTTTTGGCTGAGAGCGGTAAGCCTTTACTACCGTCCTTTGGTCGATACGTACAGATCCCTTTCAACTGCGACTACAAGTTTACAGTGGAAAAGGGCAAACCAGGGCAGTTCGATGACATGCTCGTGTCGCCAGCCCAGGAGAAGTTGATGGATAATCCGGAAGAGGAGCGTATCTTAGAATATGACAAGGAAGTCTATGCGAGGGATGCACTCTATCCAGAGGAGATCGTTAAGATAACAGGACCATTCAACATAGACGATTACCAAGCTCTGCTGGTTCACGTCAGTCCGTTTCAGTACAATCCAGCCAAAAAGAAGTTGATCGGCTATGGCAACATCGCCGTCAACATCGATGTATCGCCAAAAGAGGGTGAACCTGGTGAGTATCCCATTAGCGATCCAGAGCTCAATAGAGACGCCTACGGTAATCTCTTTGTCAATCCAAGAAGGCGGGTTGAGGAGCGGCTGGAGGTCGCACCAGGCAAAATAGTCTTTCCGCCTTTTTGGTGGAAGCGAGGGCCGGAGTTCTTGATCATCTATTACGAAGATTTCAAGAAGGCGGCAGAAAAGTTAGCCCAATGGAAGAAAATGCGTGGTCTCCGTACGGAGATTGTTTCCATAGACACTGTTGGGAATACTGTCGATGAGATAAAGACCTATATTCGCAATAAACGTAAATACATCTTCTCTCGTTTGCGCTATGTCCTACTTCTTGGTGATGTGGACATGATTAAACCAGAAGAGATCATGGGTGGACCATGGGGCTCCAATATAACAGACTACTACTATTCAACCCCATCGGATCCTCCGGCGGAATCTACGACGGATTATGTATTACCATGGCTTTCCATAGGTCGTATTCCTGTTCGTACCTTAGAAGAGGCAACGGGTGTAGTGGATCAGAACATCTCCTATGAGAAAAGTCCACCCACTGATTCGGATTACTACAAGAGGATGGTCTTTGCTGCTTACTTCCAGGACGATGACGGGGACGGCAGGGCTAATAGCGGTAGGTATTACGTGAAGACGATGGAGGCTATTCGGGAGTATATGATCACCATTGGATTCAATGTAGAAAGAGTCTACGTCACCAACAGCCCGAAGCCAGCGTTCTACGCAGACGGCACCCCGGTCCCACCAGATGTAGTTGAGTCAATGATCACCGAAGCTGACGCGACTGACAGGCTGATAGATGCAACCTCAGAAGGGCAGTTACTCATTGGACACCGGGATCATGGCGGAAAAAGCGGATGGTCACATCCCCCATTTAGGAGGAATCACCTGGATGGTGTCAGCGGTGATGTACCCACACCTTTTTACAGCCTCAACTGTCAGACTGGATGGTTCGACCTGTCCGCACCGACGGAGTGTTTTGCTGAGAAAATCCTGCGGATAAAAGCGGCAGCACCTTCATTGATAGCACCTACCAAGAATTCTCATTCGATTCTAAACAACGAAATGATGAATGCGCTATTTGATGCTACTTGGGGAGGAGTTTTGCCGACCTTCGGTCCCGCGACAGCCAGTTATTCGGTTAGATATAACCGGCTTGGCGATATACTCAACTACGGGAAGTCATATCTGCCTATTGTTAGTACAGATGGGTATTGCATCAAAGATCATCTGGAAATATACCACGTCTTGGGCGATCCGACACTCGAACTCTGGAAGGCCGAGCCCCGCAGAGTAAGCATATCGGCTCAACTGATAAAGGGCTATCTCTACATCAAATTGTCAGATTGCCCTAAAGATAGTGTCATAACTGTCTGGCGGAAAGGCGAGATGCTTAAGAGGATTGAGCCTTCCTCAACGCATATAAAAATTGCTTGGGGAGAGCCAGAAGCCCCACTTGTGTGCTTCTGGGCACCGGGGTATCACTTCCGTCAGGCTGAAATAGAAGTAACACCCACATTTGTAATAGCAGACTGTGCCGAGGGATTGGGTTTCTTTGACCAGGAGTGCAACGGCTATCCCATCAGAGACAAGGACACTTGCAAAGCCATCGATACGTGCGGCATACAAGCTCACGCGGGGTACTATGTGATTGGATCTGGTGGTAACGAGTTTAAATTCGACATCGACAAGTATCCATCATTATATCTTACAATGAAGGCAGAAAGAGGCACAGATACTTGTTTACTTCTAATGGTACACGAAAAGAAACCATATGATTTTATGCGCAGATTTTTTATCGTAGGTAAAACTCCCAGTGGACGTCACGGAAGCGGCGGCGGCGTTCCTGTCGGGAAGGATTGCTTCACCATCAAGGATGACGGTGAATGGCACGATTATACCTATGACCTGCGTAAGTTACGAGATGATTATCCTGCCCAAACTGTCAGGATAGTGCAATTCCATTCGAGCAAGAGCTGCAATGGAATCCAGCATGCCTTCCACTTCAGCAGTCTGGTATTTAAGACATAGGAAATGAAAGGGTTTGCTTTGATGTGAAACCGGACCAACAGCCCGCGGATGCTCCGCAATTTATTGCGGGGTGGCGCGGACGGGGCTTAAGACATAGGAGGTAATAAAAATGGCAAAGTTTCTAACACTTTGGGAGACAGATACGACCAGAGTATCTGAGAGGGCACTGTCTAAAAATCCAGTGATATCCATACATTCCACCCACCACGCCCACCCAACTCCCCTCGTCTGTATGTGCTGAAAGTCCCTGACCAGAGAATCCACACCAGATTTACCCCATTTCCCTAGCAATCCACCAACAAAACCACGAAAACCACCCGCACACCAGTCAAAAATCAATAGCCACTGCTAAGAGTGCACAAGCACCATTCGCGACTAAATAATCTTCATCCAGTATCCGGAAACGGCACAAACATCAAAAATGCCTCCGGAAGCGTCTTTTCACACTTACCCAGTACCCCTGCCCGTTTCATCGCTGATAGTTTCATCTGGTTCTTAATTCCCCTCTCAGTCCTGAGTTGCTTCTTCCTATGTGTCTTCAGACTTGCCGAATAGTAGTTCTCGACCAAATTATTAGTTGCTGGCGCGTCTTTCATGAAATAGAACTCTGTGAGCTGTTTCCAGTTCTTTTCAATCATCCTCAATCGTTTCTGCACAAATGCCTCAAAAGAATCTATTCCCGTAATCAACGTGCCGAACATCTTTACAGCCTCAAAAAATGGCCTCTGCTCAAGATTTTCTCCCTCACGTCTACGTTTCAGTTCACGTTCGTGTACAAACTGCCTGAAAATAGACATATTACTTTTTAGCCACGCCATGCACTTCACATTGCCCTTCAGTCTCATCATCCGCTCTTCTTTTGCCATTCCTTCCAGAACCCCTATCTCCGCATCTCTGTTGTAAAAGATGTTCAACATACGGTATTTCATCAATTCCTGCTCGATGGTTCCGTGTTTCGGAAAATCGCCCACTACCAGCTTGTTTAGGTGCAGGAGGCACAATTGGTGAATCAGGTTCTCACCAAAGAATTTCCCTAATACTCCGGGATAACTTGAGTAAAAGTCGGTTACGACGAAAGTCTGTATTGTTGGATCGAGATGTGCCTCAAGAAAGGTTTTAATGGTCTCAGGACTCTTGTTGTCATAGAGTTCGTCTGCGATCGGTCTACCGGTAACACCGTCCAGCAATGTCAGGCGAAATTTCTGTGTTCTGCCCATTTTTGGATGCTGTTCGTCATAATGAACGATCTGAATATCCTCTATTGGCGGGATATCCACACTTTCGACTGAATTCGTGAAATCGTTGTGAATGGTGTCTTTTCCTCTGGGAAATATGAGTTCCATCACCATGGATGCGCCATCATATGATACATTTTGAGTCCGCAAGCGCTGGTAAATGCTGTTTATGACCTCGAAGAAGTCGGTTTTCAGTTGTTCCCAGAAGCTGTGAGATTCTTCGAGTGGTTCCTCGCAAATAGGGCAGACATATCTCCCGATCTTGACGCTACCAAGTCCTTTTTTGCAATGCTCGTTGTATCCATTGTGATTCATCCGATGCCAGCATTTCGGACAGTCTGGCGAAACAATTCTCCGGAATACGCCGTTTGTGGTGTATTCGAAGTCGTTTGAGTGGTTCTCGAAGATTGGGTGGAGTATGCCCACATGCGCAAAGTTTAATAGTGTGCAGTTTAGAATTGTCATTGTATAACCAATAGGTATATCCCCTTCCAGAGCTAAAAAGCTTTTGGGAGGGGTATCCTATCTTATCACTGGAAAATTCGATTGTGCCTCTGAGAGTCCTGAAGAGCAGATCCGGCAGGATACTATGCTGGTGAACATGGTCAAGGAGGACTTGGAAAGCGGCAAGACTTTAGACTGGGGAATGTTTGCGGGTGGCGAACTCAGAGGATACTGCATCGATGAAGGAACTGAACTGGAGATCACAATGATGAATATGAGTACGTACCATACATCAAGTTCAAGATGTACCCGATCCTCTCAGTGAGTCAGGTAGAGGAAATGCTGAAAGCTCTGTCACAAGGTTGAAAATGTACTATAGCGATTCGGGATCCCGAATTGCCCTTTTTTCTTTTTTCAAAAACACCTTTTCGTGATACGAGGTACCTTGAGTTTACCGCATCAATGCCATCTTTGACAGCCCCGCCGCCGACCCCCGGAAACATCCGTAAGTTTTATCGCATTACCAGAAAGAAATAACAGAGTACTCGAGGACACCTGACCCCACCACAAACAAGGATCCGATATCATGGACGTAAGCCAAACAATCTTTGAAGAATACATAGACTGATTTGGGACATGAAAAGGTGATGCATATATACGACCCCTTCTCGAAAATCTGGATTTGAATGACACAAGACTCATTGTGGAGGGCTTCGGGAATGGAATGAACCGGGGGCGTGGGGGTATGAGTATGAACTCGGGATTTGATGAAGAAGCCATGAAACTTGCGTTTACCAGAAGATTGGAAAATTTGGCAGTGAAGGATGTCGCAATGAAACCTCCATCCGGGTAAATTATTTATCGGGAAATCCATAAAAAGCTATCATCAGGTCTGGCGACGAAAGATGGAATATTGGACGACCCTGGTCTGGTCGGCGCATTCGAAGATCAGGACAAGTTGACAGCCCCTTCCCTGAGTATCAGAGCAAAGGCGCATCGGTTTTAGTCTGCGACGCATGACTGTAGATGAAAAACTCTGGCCCTCGAGAAAAAGCGAGGGTGCCGACGTCTCGACGATCGAGGAACTCGTCGGCGCCGATCTGGCGCTGGCGTACGAGATAAAGGACAAACGTGAGAAGATCGGAAGAGTCGAACTTGGGCTGGTGAGAATCCCGATCTTCTGGGACTGGGTCGATCCGGTCACCGGCAAGGATGCCAGTCAGATCAATTATTACATAAGCCGCCTGAATACGTTGATCGATACGCGAAACAGGGTCGATGCCCACCATGAGGAACTCGTGCGGCAGGCGATCCCGGATTTCCATATCATCAGGGACGATGATGTGATGATGAGCCGCACTACGGCAATCAAGCAGCGCGAACG
>CBDAFH010000112.1:0-2235 GCA_965195165.1 uncultured ANME-2 cluster archaeon
ATGGACTCGGCGGGAATTGAACCCGCGGCCTTTACGTTGCGAACGTAACGATCTACCCCTGATCTACGAGCCCATAATCCTCAAATAACAATCACAATAGTCTGCCGATCTCTGCTACCTGCACGCTCTCGACATCCGAAACCTCTGCAAACGCATTCTCGACCGAGTCGGTTCCGCCCTCGACATCACCGACGACAACAGTTGCCATCAATGCAACAAGCCCGAACGCGATCGGCTCTTCAGCGATCTCACTGAGGTCGATTCCTGCTGGCACCACGGCTGCGAGATTCTCTTTCATTTTTTCGAGGTCAACATCCACGCCATTTGGCATGATCTTGATTACTGCTACTACTTCACCCATTTTCTCACCTCACGGTCCTGTAAATCCACATTTCGGGCAGGTGTACGGATTGCTCTGCTTTCGGCAGGAAGCGCATCTGCCGAGGATCGTTTCACAGGTCGGGCACTGGAACCGGGTGTACCCGGAATCAACCAGATGTGCACCGCATGATGTGCAGTATTTTTCAGTGATTGTCTTTGCCATTGGTAATCAGTTTTGCGAGAGCATCATTTAAGCATTGTGATGGATGAGGCGGTCACGTTACGCGCGTCTGGATCGTGGACGGCGCTGACCCGTGCTCATGCAGATGCGCTACCGCAGCCAACGTTGCGACCCTTCCCTGCGGCGTCCGCTTGACAAACCCGATCTGTATCAGGTACGGCTCCATAACGTCCTCTATCGTCCGCACCTCCTCGCCAACAGCGATTGCGATATTCTTGACGCCGACAGGTCCACAATCGAAATCATCGATGATCATGGCAAGAATCGTCCGGTCAAGCTCATCCAGTCCCTTCTCATCGATCTTGAGCATCGAGAGTGCGGAATCAACGACTGCCTCTGTGATCACGCCATCTGCCATCACCTGCGCATAATCACGGACACGGCGGAGAATCCGGTTCGCAATCCGCGGAGTGCCTCTCGACCGGTTCGCAACCTCTCTCGCGCCGTTCTGCTCGATCTCGATTCCAAACACCCTGCAAGACCTGAGAACGATCTCTGTCAGCGTATCAGGCGGGTAGAAGTTCAGCCGGTTGACGACACCGAAACGATCCCTGAGAGGGGAACTGATAAGTCCTGTTCTCGTAGTTGCGCCGATGAGCGTGAATGGCGAGAGGTTCAGGCGGACCGAACGCGCACTTGCGCCCTCGCCGATCATCACATCGATCGCAAAGTCCTCCATCGCCGAATACAGGGTCTCTTCCACGATCTGGTTTAAGCGGTGTATCTCATCGATGAATAACACATCCTTCGCGCCTAAATTCGTGAGAATTGCAGCAAGATCGCCGGGTCGCTCCATAACCGGTCCTGTCGTCGCTCGAATCGCAACTCCGAGTTCTGACGCGACGATGTGCGCAAGTGTCGTCTTACCAAGCCCGGGAGGGCCTGAGAATAGGATATGGTCGAGAGGTTCATCACGATGTTTCGCAGCCGTTATAAAGATCTGCAACTGCTCTTTTAATTCCGCCTGCCCCACGAACTCGTCAAACGTGTCCGGTCGAATCTGTAGATCGGATATCCTCTCCTTTTCTGTTTTTTCCGGCGAAAGGATCTTTTCTGGCATGGTGTGTGGCTCTGGGGGCTGCGGTAGAATCATATCTGCCCCGGTTATATCTTGTCTGTTTTAACTTAAATATCCGATTCGTGACGCAGTCGCGCAAAGGTCGGGTAAATCATTAACTGTCGCACAGCATAACCATCCTCATGCATCTGCATCCGAATCTTGCGTGGGCGATCACCGGTGCCGGACACCACCTGGTAGAGAGCTTTGATGTGTTTAAAAGAGTGAAAGCGGAGAACCCGGAGATCCGGATCACCATCTTCGCATCGCAATCAGCAGAAGAGGTTCTGCGGATGTACGGATTGTTCGATGAACTTGCGACCATCGCGGGCGGGGATTATCTCGAAGAGGTTTTTTTGGAGAGCGAACAGGGCAGAAGTTCTCCAAAGGTTGGCAGATTTCTATTGAATAAGTACGATGCCCTCTTTGTCACGCCGGCGACTTCAAACACCGTTGCAAAGATCGTGCACGGCATAGCAGACTCGCTGCCAACGAATGCGGTTGCGCAGGCGGTAATAGGGGACGTTCCGGTCTATATCGTGCCCGTGGACATCGAGGGCACGATCCGGTCGAAGATGCCGTATACGATCGACCGCGAGGTATGCGCAACGCACCA
>CBDAFH010000113.1:0-3742 GCA_965195165.1 uncultured ANME-2 cluster archaeon
CCATACAACTGGAAGAGCAGAACAAACTCCAGTTGATCGTGGACATAAACGCAAACAAGAACCATATCAAGAGAGATATCAAGGATATCTATGGGTTCGACGTTGCTGCAATCAGGACACTTATCACGCCGAAGGGCAAGAAGAAGGCGATCGTAACGTTCACGGATGATGATGCAGCAACCGAGATCGCTACCAGAATAGGATTATTTTAGGTGAGTTAAGATGGGAAAACGAATTATATCACAGAACCGAGGACGGGGGGGGCCAACATACCGGGCGCCTTCCCATAAATTCAAAGCAAAACTGTCCCACCCAAACATTAGCGATACAACTATCAGAGCAGAGATTATCGAGATCCTACACGATCCTGCCAGATCTGCACCGATCGCACGAATCTCCTTTGAGAATGGCGAAGAACGGCTGATCCTTGTATGTGAAGGGATGTCTGTCGGTCAAGTGGTTGACTGCGGCATAGGAGCTGAGATCAAAGTCGGAAACATTCTACCGCTATCCGACATCCCGGAGGGTACCCCGATCTGCAACATTGAATCCCATCCAGGCGATGGCGGGCATTTTGCAAGGGCGTCCGGGGTGTACGGGCTTCTGGTCACCCATGATGTCGGCAAGACACTGGTGCAGATGCCTTCCGGTACGATGAAATGGTTATCCCCAAGATGCAGAGCAGCGATTGGTCTGGTTGCTGGCGGCGGGCGCACAGATAAGCCATATGTTAAGGCAGGAAAGAAATATCATAAATTAAAGACCCGCGCGGCGAAATATCCGCGTGTGAGCGGGGTTGCAATGAACGTGGTCGACCATCCATTCGGTGGCGGCAACCGAAAACATCCGGGGAGACCGAAGAGCGTTAGCAGAAACACGCCGCCTGGACGGAAAGTTGGAAGCATCGCATCGAGACGGACAGGGAAACGATAATTCATGACATGCATGACACGTTTAATATCGCGCGTAACAATTCACAGGTGAAACAATGGCAAAGAAGACGAAGAAGAAACTACCACGAAGGAAGGGAGAGGTTACATACCGGGGGTATAGCATCCCCGATCTGAAGAAGATGTCCTTTCAGGAGTTTACAAAACTGCTTCCTGCAGCCCAGCGCAGGAAGATAAGTAGAGGTTTTACTGAAGATCACAAGAAACTGATCCAGCGCGTCAAGGACGGACGCACCATGATCAGGACCCATCTTCGGGATATGATCATCCTACCGGAGATGATCGGGATCGATCTTGAGATTCACAATGGTAAGAAATTTAACATGGTGACGGTGCAACCAGAGATGATCGGTCATTATATTGGCGAGTATTCACTTACCCGGAATATAGTGAGGCACGGCAGTGCAGGCGTCGGCGCAACCAGATCCAGCAAATTCGTGCCGCTCAAGTGATGCAAAATAGTATATCAGAATAATATATCAGCAAGGAGATACCAATGGCAAAGGTAAATTATTCACGCGAATCAAATCCGGACACATCATCAAAAGCGATGGGCTACGAACTGCACATCTCACCAAAACACACATGTGAGATATGCACTGCGATCAAAAATATGCGCATACCAGCGGCAAAGCAGTACCTTACAGATGTAATCGCGCTTAAGCGCGCAATCCCATTCAAGCGCTACACCGACGGTGTCGGGCACCGGCGCGGCAAGATGGCTGCGGGCAGGTATCCGGTGCGGGCATCCACAGAGATTCTCAAGGTAATTGTCAATGCCGAGAACAGTGCTATGGACAAAGGTCTGGAACCTGACCGCATGAGAATATCACATGCTTCAACCAAACAGGGCAGAACCATCCGCGGAACCATAGCGCGTGCCATGGGCCGCGCAACCGCGAAGAATACTGAGACAGTAACGGTCGAGATTATTTTGGAGGAGTTATAGATGACAGTCGAGCGAAAATTTGTGCAGCAAGGGCTCAACAGGGCAAGAATGGATGAGTATTTTTCCAGAGAACTTGAACGCGCTGGTTACGCCGGTATGGATATGAACAGAACCCCGATGGGAACTCAAATCACGATTTTTGCAGAGAAACCTGGAATGGTCATTGGAAAGGGCGGAAAAGTGGTTCGCAAGCTGACAAAGGACATGGATCAGTATTACGATCTCGACAATCCCCAGATCGATGTGCAGAGCGTGGGCATCCCCGAATTGAATGCACAGTTGATGGCATCACGGATCGCAAGCGCTCTTGAGCGTGGCTGGTATTTCCGAAAGGCAGCACACTCGACGCTTCGAAGAATCATTGGCGCAGGTGCAATCGGATGCAGGATCGTACTCTCCGGAAAACTCACAGGACCCAGATCACGGATCGAGAAGGTCGTGGAGGGCTACATCGTACATGCTGGTAAGCCGGCAGAGGAGATCGTGCACCACGGGTTTGCGACTGCGGTTCGGAAACTGGGCACGATCGGCTGTAGCGTCCAGATCGTACTGCCTGGCACCGTGCTGCCGGATGTGTTCAGTCTGGTGGAGGTCGAGCCGCCTGAACCTGTGATTATGGAAGAGACCGGAATCGCGACTGCCGAAGAGACGATCGGAGCGGAAGTAGAGATCACAGAAGTTGAGGCAGCGACCGAAGCGGAAATGGCAATCATAGATGCTGAAATTGCTGGCAAGTCCACCATCGAAGCGATGGGGGCGGGTTCAGCTACTCCGGACATCATCCAAACCCCATCTCCAGTTGAAACAGAGGGGATCCCCCCCGAGGCTCAGGATACTGAAGCAATGGCTACGGCAAAATCTCCAGTTGAAACAGAGGGCATCCCCGCCAAAACCCGTAATGTGAACGGCATCTGGGAGCACAGTCACGACGGTCTTGACTGGCATGCGATGGCGATCGCGCACAAACCGGCAAAGCCGGGCAAGCCAGAAGAAGCGATCGCGATAGAGGAGGAGTCCCGGGCGAAGGACGGGGTCACCGAGCACAAGCACACCGGCTTTGATTACTGGCATCCGGCATCAAGGGTGCACAAGGGGGTTTAAAGTAGATGACAAAACTTCAATCGGAAGAGATCAGGAATATGAGCCCAAATGAGATGCTTGATGAACTCGAATCGCTGCGGCGGGATCTAATCAGGGAGCGTGCACTTTCATCTGCAGGAGGCGCGCCAGAGAATCCCGGATTGATCGGAGAACTGAGACATTCCATTGCGCGGATCAAGACGATCCAGAAAGAGAGAGGGTTATGACATACGAGATCACCCCCGGGAATCTGGTGTACCACACCCTGATCGGTCTTGAAACCGTGGTTGCAGGGAGTACAAATCCTGATATAGTCGGCATCAGCGGCGTGGTGGTCGATGAAACAAGAAACACACTACTCATTACCACGGGCTATTCCGATTTTTCCGCCATGAAAGAGGAGGCGGCTTCCAATCGGTTGGAAATCAGGAACACGGCTCCGCAGAGGGGCGAACCAGATGAGGCGGGTGAGTATTTTCTCGATAAAACCATCCCGAAAGCACATTCCACGTTTATCTTCAGTCTGCCGGATGACAGGAAAGTCCGGGTCGATGGAGACTTGCTTGTTGCACGTCCCGAAGACAGAATATCAAAGAAGCACAAGAACTAAAGAAGAATCAGAAAGGAACTAAAAAGGAAGAGGAATAACCGATGGCAAGAAATATTGGATTGAATGTACCTATCCCGCTATCAGAATGCGAGGATCCAAACTGCCCGTTTCATGGCACGCTCCCTGTCAGGGGGCAGGTGCTTGATGGAGTTG
>CBDAFH010000114.1:0-6829 GCA_965195165.1 uncultured ANME-2 cluster archaeon
GGTTCAGACCGGTGTCAGTGCCCCCTGGTTTAAACCTTGATCCGGTTACTTCCACTGGCGGAGTTAAAGCAGCCATTTATTCTGCTGCATTCCTTTTGAGAGAGAGCGCTTCCGAGAAACTGGATATAGACCCCGATGAAATTGTAATTTGTAATTTCCAGCGTCTGGGAGTTGACGACACGTATGTGGGTGCTGTCACGTTGAGCGACTTCCTTGCCAATGGGGCGGGTTTTGTACATTGGATATCTGATAACTGGGACTTGGTGTTGCAGGGGATATTGTCACCGGACGATCTGGGGTCCTTCCCTGCAAAGATTATTTCTGAGTCGCATCGTTCCTCCTGTGACTCTGCATGTTATGCTTGTCTCATGAGGTACCGGAACATGAATTATCACGGTCTGCTGGACTGGCGTCTTGCATTGGCGTATCTACGCCTACTCAAGGACTCGCGGTATTTGTGCGGGCTTGATGGTCAGTTCACGACACTCGAGTTAGATGGCTGGCTAGATTTCGCTACCAAACTGTCTGAGAACTTTGCATCGCAGTTTGGCTACCAGCATAGGACATGGGGAAGTCTGCCAGGGTTTGAAACCAGAATCATGAAGGTTATTATCGTTCATCCATTATGGGACACGCAGAATCCGCAGGGAATTCTTGATGAAGCTGTTGCAGCTGCCGGGGATGCATCAGTCCGTTACATAGATACGTTTAATCTACTGCGCAGACCTGGATGGTGTCACTCTAAAATCGAACGTCCTTTGGAGTAACTCGACAGCCACTTTCAGCCGACGTAAATCTCAAACCCTGTTCTCATCGTAATACCGGTCCAGAATCTCGACGATATTCCGCACCTCGCAGTCCACCCGGTTCTTCGCAAGACCGTGCCTGAACTGGAGTTCGCAACTCGGGCAGGTGGTGACAACCACATCAGGATCGATCTTTCGGATGTCGTCAAGTTTCCGCTCGAATATCCCGAGAGAGAGGTCCGAATGCAAGAAACTGTATGTGCCAGCCCCGCCGCAGCACCCGTCCTCAAGTTCGACAAACTCGGATACGATTCTTTTGAGTATCGCGCCCCCGTTCCCAACGCCAGCAGCGGCGAGATGACAGGGGTTGTGATATGCGGCACGGATATCCAGTTTCTTTCCCGAAAACATGCTGTCATCAAGATACTTTGCAAGAAACTCGCCAATATCGTAGGTGATCGATGATACCCGCGCCGCAGCACCACCCAGTTCGTCCCCACTCAATAGTTCCCCGAATTTCTTAAGCATCATGGTGCAGGAGGCGCACGAGGTCACGATTGCGTCATATCTCTCGTCAGCGAATGCGGTGACGTTCTTCCTTGCAGTCTCCTTTACCAGATCGTACATCCCTTCCTCGATCATCGGAAGCCCGCAGCACTGCTGCTCCGGGATAAAGACGTTGAATCCGCTCTTTGCAAGCACCCGGATCATCGCTTCGGCGACCTGATCGTCGAAGAGCGCTGATGCACACCCCACAAACACCGCGACGTTCATCGCATCCGGATTCTGTTCCTGAATACACTCATCGAGTATCAGCGGCGCTCTCCGGATCTTCGGAAGTTCCCTCCCCAAGAGCAGCTCTGCCGCAGGAGTTCCGATCCTCCCAAAGAACCGTGCATACCGCTCGAATCGGTTGTAATTAGATGCCCATGTACGCATCGCCTGTCTGGTATAAAGGGGCGGGCTCTTCTGGGAAAAGAGCAGTTCTCCGATACTCGCATGGCTCGGGCATCTGGTCGCGCACCTTAAGCAGCCGAGACATGTGCCAAGCATCCTTCCTGCACTGCGCGACTCGCCATGCCCGGGATTTTCGAGTTTTCGGAACCTTGCAAGCTGTAGAAACGACCTCGAACCTGATTCCCCTTTCAGTGTGATCGATATCGGGCAGACCGATTTACAGTACCCACAGTTGATGCAATTTTTTTCAAATCTGTTTATATATTCTGTCGGGTATTTTATGTCATCCGTGATCTGTCTCTCGCTGAAGATCACGTCCGGATTT
The DNA here is from genome assembly GCA_965195165.1 of uncultured ANME-2 cluster archaeon. Taxonomy (GTDB): domain Archaea; phylum Halobacteriota; class Methanosarcinia; order Methanosarcinales; family Methanogasteraceae; genus Methanogaster_A. Next base: position 2,029 of record CBDAFH010000114.1, read on the forward strand.
AGGAGGTTCTCCGGATCGAAAATCTCCTTTATCTGCTGCATGTAACCGTATATCTCGCCACCCCACTCTTTTTTGAGGAACATCGTCCTGAGTCGCCCCATCCCGTGCTCGCCGGTCATGGTGCCGTTATACTTAAATACCACCTCATAGACCCTGTCCACCAGTTCAGGCAGCAGATCTATGTTTTTTGGGTCGTTTAAGTTAAGCATAGGTCTGATATGCAGATTCCCTGATCCCGCGTGTCCGTAAACTGCCGAAGTTATTTCATATTCATCGAATATCTTATGCAGATCGCATATCAGCGGTGCAAGATCAGGTACGCTAACAGCAACGTCATCGATGAACGCATCCGGCTTCATATTCTCATCATAGTTTGTCAGGATCGGGACGAGCGCCTTTCTGACAGCCCACATCCTTTCCTGCACTTCTTCGTCCTCTGATTCGGAAAAAATTAAGCAGACATCATACCTATCATGAATCATCCGCTCAAGATCGTCTATCTTTGATTTTCGGTCGTCGCCCTCGAATTCAACGAAGAGCGCACGTGCATTCGCAGGTATGCCCATATCGGGATGCTCTGCCCTGACGATTTCAAGAGAAGTCGAGTCCATCATCTCGATCTTTACGGGATCGAGTTCCTTGATGTACTGGACTGCATCGCCGGCATCATATAGCTTTTTGAAGTATATCGCACTGATAGCCGTTCCTGATACGATTCCGAGAACCTTCAGCCGTATCCGTGTGAAGATGCCGAGCGTTCCGACGCTTCCGGACATCAGATGTGCGATCATCCCTCCGATATGGTCTTGATCAAGCATCTCCCTGATATTATATCCGCTTGCAGTCTTTACATCCCTCTTCGATTCGAGGCGTGCAATGGTATCGGTGTCAGCAAGTATCTGATTTTTTAGATCGAGTAATCCGCCTGATATCCTGTCAGGAATGGTTTCTGCTCTGGCGGTGTCGATGATCTCGCCGTCTGCTGATACGAACTCCACATCGGTCACATAATCATCGGTGGTTCCGTACTTCACAGACTTAGCCCCGCTCGCCTTCGTCCCGATATTGCCGCCTACCATGCATATCTCAGAACTCGACGGATCTGACGGGAGAAATAACCCCGCCTCACCGAGATATTCCTGAAGATCATTTATTACGACGCCTGGCTCCACATCAACAAAGAACTCTCCGTCCTTCTCCACGATGCCAAGAATCCGGTTCATCTTCTTTGAGATATCCAGAATAATCCCTTTACCAAGGCAGCTTCCTGCGAGATTGGTTCCGGCAGCCCTTGCTGTGACAGGAATTCCAAGTTCCCTTGCCGCCTTCACACAAACGCTAACGTCTTCTGTATCGACCGGGCAGACCACAGCGGACGGCAGGACCTGATAGATGCTCGCATCGGTTGAGTAGCAGTACAGCGTCGCAAGATCGGTGTACACATCACCTCTGACGTTTTGGAGTGCTTTTTTGGTGTGGTTCATCCTTTATCCTCCAGATCGAAGACAACGTATCCATGATCTCTGAAATCTCTTAAATCTCTGAACTCCTTACTGGCATCAATCTTTCTGGCGGCTGTTTCATAATACCCCCCTATTTTTATCCCCTGTCCCATCAACCCATGCCTTCAGAGCCCTTGAAATGCAAAGATTATAAGTCCATAAAGCGCATACATCGAGGCATACATGTTCGATCCACAAACACTCGTCGTCCCTGACGGCACCAGGATGGAGGAGCGTACCATTGTGGTTGACGGCGGTGCGATCATCGGTGGCGGCACCAGCATCGAATACGGCATCATCGCAGATGAGATCACGGTCGGTGAGCACGTGAAGATCTATGGCGAGGTCTCTGCACGTTCGGATGTTTACATCGACCGCAGGTCTGAGATCGGAGGCACTGTGCGTGCGAATGGCGACGCCCATCTTGGTGAGTTTACGAAGATCGATGGCAAACTCGCTGTCGCAGGCAATCTTGACATCGGGGATCATGTATCGATCAAGGACGGATTCGAGGCGAGGGGCTGGATCACGATCAGAAACCCGATACCACTCATCATCTTCCTGTATCTGTACCTGAGTGAGCTGATACGCAGTGGCAAGGACGAAGAGGTGGAAAGAGCATTGGATGATCTCTTTTTTGATGATTCGGATGATGTCGATACCCCGATGATGATACTGCCTGCCAAATCCCGAATCACGCTCAGCGCGATTGAAACAGGCAAGCCCACACATATTGGGGACGACTGCCGGCTGCAAGGCAATATCCGTGCAGAATCGGTAGCTATGGGCAGCAACACAACCTTATTCGGAAGCATCAGGGCTAAAGACATCACGATCCGTGAAAATTGTACTGTTCATGGGAATATCGATGCGAGTGGTAACGTCAGCATCGGTAGTGGCAACCACGTGCTTGGCGATCTCCGTGCACGGGCTATCAATATCCATCGCAGCGCGGTAGTGGACGGCACGATGGACGCACCCCGCGGCATCGTGGTCGAGGAGACCGTAAGCGAGGTGGAAGAAGCAAGAAAGCCAGAAGCGGTTGAAAAGCAAAAAGAGGTCGGAAAGCCGGAAACGGAAGCAAAAGCAAAAGTGGTGGCAAAGAGAGCGAAGGATAAGAAACATGTAAGATCCGGCAGAAATATAGGACGAAAGCAGTTTACAAAACCGCGAAGCAGGAGAGACAAACATAGTAGAGCGAATGGGTATGGACGTGGGCAGAGATATTACATACGAGGACGTGACGCAGAGCGTCGTTGACCTGCTTCTGAGGGCTGAGACCCGGCTTCCTGACGACGTGACGGCAGCACTAACGGACGCTCGTGGGCGCGAGACCGATCCCACCGCAAGAGCGCAGATCGAGGCGATTCTTGAGAACATCGAACTCGCAGCGATGCGGAAGGTTCCGATCTGTCAGGATACCGGGATATTGGTATTCTTTGTCGAGATCGGCAGGGACTGCGCGATTAATTTTGACATCAAAGATGCGATACGGGACGGTGTTAAAAAAGCAACCGAGATCGTGCCGCTCAGACCAAACGCGGTGCATCCGACCAGGAGGGAGCCGTCCGGAAACGTTGGAATCGGACTTCCTGACATTATTCTCGATATCAATGAGGGAGACCGCATAAGGATTACTGTGCTGCCGAAAGGTGCTGGAAGTGAGAATGTGAGCCGGCTTGCGATGCTTAACCCCTCGCAGGTAGCGGATATCAAGCGGTTCGTCCTCGAGACCGTCACAGATGCCGGAGGAAAGCCGTGTCCTCCGATTATTGTTGGCGTCGGGATCGGCGGATCCTTTGACAAGGCAGCCCGCCTTGCAAAGAAGGCTCTACTGCGTGAAATCCGCGATAACGCCTCCGGCGTCGACGCTTGCGTTAACGGCTCTGCCGTCGATGCTTGCATTATGGGTGAATTCGAGCGGGAGATACTCGATGCGATCAATTCACTCGGCATCGGCACGATGGGGCTTGGCGGAGATATCACCGCGCTTGCCGTGCATATCGAGTATGCGCACTGCCACACCGCATCGCTTCCTGTTGCTGTGAACATCCAGTGCTGGGCGAACAGGAGAGCGAGCGTGGAACTGGGAGGGGATGGAGCATGACGGTAATTTATAAGTACGCGGCAGAAGACCCCGCTACTTGTAGCGGGGATGAATGCCGCCGAGTGGTTTGTTTGCCTGCGATGTGTCAATATGCGACAAAAACGCATCACCGCAAACAAACAAAAAGTATTTAAATCTTACGGTTTAAATAGTTAATGTCAATATGCGCAAAACATTCGAGTATAGGCTGTATCCTACAACAGATCAGGTACAAACGTTAACAGACTGCCTAACTACCTGTAGGTATCTCTACAATGATATGCTTGAAGACCGTAAAAATGCTTATGATCGTTGCGGTATTGGATTAAACTACAACGAGCAGGCAGGGCAGTTAAAATACCTAAATCTCGGCATATATTCACAGGTTGCGCAGGATGTCCTTCGCAGACTCGATAAGGCATTCCAGAACTTTTTCAGGCGCGTGAAAAACGGCGATAAGAAGGCAGGGTACCCGCGATTTCAGGGCAGGAATCGATACGATAGTTTCACATATCCTCAAACAGGTTTTAAGATCAAAGATGGTAAACTTTATCTCTCGAAGATCGGAGCGATAAGAATCTTCCAGCATCGAGAAATCGTTGGGAAGATCAAAACCTGTGCGATCAAACGCGAAGGCGATCAGTGGTATGTATGTTTCTCTGTGGAACTGCCAGACGTAGAGAAAAAGGAAATTAAAACCTCTGTTGGTGTGGATGTCGGGATAACTACGCTTGCAACACTATCAGACGGTACAGAGATCGAGAACCCGAAGACGCTGGATAAGTACGACTCGAAGTTAAGGAAAGTGCATAGGCACCTATCACGGAAAAAGAAAGGATCAAATAACCGGAATAAGCAGAGGATCAGACTTGCAAAGATATACCGGAAGATAGGGAATATCCGCAAAGACAGTCTACACAAAACGAGCCGTATCCTTGCAGACACCTACGATAGAATCATATTTGAGGACTTGCAGATCAAAAACATGGTTAAGAACCATCATCTTGCGAGATCAATTCACGATGCATCTTGGGGAATGTTAATCAATTTCACGACCTACAAAGCAGAATACGCTGGTGGAGCCGTAGAACTGGTTAATCCGAGAAATACATCGAAACAATGCTCTGTTTGCGGCAGCATCCAACCGATGCCGCTCTCGCAGAGGACATACCGGTGTCCTGACTGTGGGGCGGTCATGGGACGGGATCATAAC
>CBDAFH010000115.1:0-10682 GCA_965195165.1 uncultured ANME-2 cluster archaeon
GAACCCCGACAAGGGTTGCGCTGAGCAGTCCCGAGATGTCAGCAATCCCTGCCCTGTATGCCAGATACCCGAGTATCAGTGCAAAAGCGAGCGCAAGCACCATCGATACGTACGAGACCGAATATCCGAAACTGAGAAAGAGCCACATCGCCATGGCAGAGCCGATCGGAACCGTGACGTTGTCATGAATCTTTGTCGAGATGCATTCGAGAAGCGCGCCTGTTATGGCTCCTATGACCGAGATGAAGAAGACCAGCTGGAGCGACACCGGAAACGGTGTGGGTTCTGTCCAGTACAGGATCCAGTATCCGACCAGGAATGAAAAGACGGTCCCGGTGAAGAGAAGCGTTAAACTGACCTTGATAGACTCGGGTTTTGCCCTTCCCTCTGAATACCCGCGTTTCGGGTACTGGATGTTACCGAGTATCCCGTACCTTGCCTGATTGGCAACACGCAGGATCGTCGCGATGCCGTCGCCGAAGGTGGTGATCGCTATCGCGCCTCCGATGATGAAGACCGGAAACTCGTACTTGGTGAATGTGAGCACCCATGCGATCAGAAGCAAGAGCAACATGCTCCCGCTGAGACAGATCGCGCCCAGGGGTCTTCTGATGGCTACACCTGACCCGTGATACGTCAGGATTCCAAAGAGTCTGCCTGACCGCGGCAGCAACAGGACAACGAGGAATAAGAGAAGCGATAGCAGTACGAGATACGGCAGAGGCAGGAACGGAAACGCGAGGACGACCATCCCGATCAGGACATGGATCGTCTGCCTCTTGTACTCATGCTTGATGTCGGTGTGTGTATGAGCCATCTTCGATTCCCCCCTAATAATTCCCGTTCCTGCTGTCTGTGGAACCGGTAGGTCGCTCTTGGCGAGCCATCATACACTTATCAGATATCAAAGCCAGTTCGGCAGCAGGCAGTTCTTCGGGACGCTTATCCAGTACCTTGCCAGAGAGCCCAAGATTCTTAAGATCCTTGACGCCGGTAAACGCTGCAATCGAGTTCTTCAGTTTCTTTCTGCGCTTGGAAAAGACTGCGGTTAAGAATCTCGAAAAGAACCGGGGATCCGAGACTTCGTATTCAGGCGCACGCGGTGTCAGGCGCACGATTGCTGACCGCACACCCGGCTCTGGCGAGAATGCTTCCGGTGGCACTATCTCGAGCAACTCCACAAGAGCGCGGTACTGGACACAGATCGAGAGTTTGCCATACTCCTTCGATCCATGAGGTGCCGCCATCCGCCTTGCGAACTCGTACTGGTACATCAGAACCGCCATCTCGAACGGATACTTGAGTAACTTAAATGTGATCTCTGAAGAGATCGAATACGGAAGGTTTGAAACAATTTTGTTGAAACTGAACTTGAACGCTGACTCTGAAAACTCGAGTTTGAGCGCATCGCCGTGTATGACCTCCACATTTGTACCTTCGAAGCGCCGGTTCAACAGTTCAGCAAATGTTGCGTCCGATTCGATTGCGAAAACCTTCATCACGCGTTTCCTGAGTTCCTCTGTGAGAACGCCTGTGCCGGCACCGATCTCCAGCACTACGTCACGATGATGGAGATCTGCGTACTCTACGATGTTATGCAGAACCAGATCATCGATCAGGATGTGTTGATCGGATAGTGCCATTGTCGCTATCTTCTGCCTTTCTTTCGGGAGGGTTCCGGAGGTCTCGTGGTGAACAAACGGTACCTGACATTGCTCATGAGTTCGTTCTCAATCTGGTGCGCAAAGATGGTTTCCGGCCTGTGCAACCCCTTCACTCTCTGCGTCAGGTCCTCGAAACTTTTGAAATTTCCGGCTTTCCGCTCTTCGAGTATCGCCCACATCAGTTTCTTCCCGATCCCTGGCAGCAGTTCGAGCATGTGCTGTCTAGTAGATATCGGATACGCATCGTTTATGAATTCGATAAAACGCGTTTCGTCGTTTAGTACGATCTTTTCCAGCACATAGATGAGTTCGCTCTGCGCACCGTGTGTAAGGGATTTGTACTCCAGTCTGCGCTTCACATGATCGATCACATCGCGCTCTTTATCCCCGATACAGGCACGCTCGCCAATCTGGGGCATGGCCCCAACCTTTGGCACCATCTCGACCAGAACAAAGTATTTCTCACCGATCCCATGTACAGACGGCTTCTTCTGGTACACGGGTCTGTTGTCGCTCGAATCTCCATACGGGAGATAATCCAGAACCCACGCATACTCCTCCTTTCCGGGCCTCTTATCACTATTCAGCATCGAAACACCCCTGCCACCCATTCGTCTTATGTCACGTCAGCCACAAGATCCAGCATCTGGTCCAGATCCTCGGTAGTCAGTATGAACCGCTCCTTCGCGTATATGCTGCGAAGTTCATCCCTCGTGTTCGGGAGAATGTCTGCAATCCTGATTGCAATTTCAGGCTTCATATTACCCAGTTCCAGCAGATTGGTAACTAAAGCGCGGGATTTTTCGGCATCGATCTTTGAGAAGGCATCGATGTGGCGGATCGCTTTCTTGAGTTCATAACCAAGCTCTTCCTCCACTTCTTCCGCCCTATCTTCCTTGATACGATCCAGCAGTTCTTTCGCCTCTGAAATTGTCAGAAGTTCCTCATTGATGACATTTTTTACGATCATACCAACCTCACTACTGTTACATACTGCTACTGCTACTGTGGACTTAAGTGCTGTGGATACACGATGACTTCTTTTTTGGCGTTGCCATCACGCACAGAAAGGAGGTATGCGCGACCGCGCCGCGCTGTGACCTTACCAGTGCGTCCATGAAACTTGGGGTTCGGCATTCCCTTGTGTATACTCGGATCGATGATGATATGAGCCATATCTCCTGTTTCAAACTCCTGGATCGCCTTACTGATCGCTGATAACCCTCTTTTTCTCGATGGTTTCTTTAATTTGTGTCGGGTCTTTCTCCGTTCACCATGTGACTTTGCCATATTCATAATCATACATGCTCTATGGATTTAAGTGTTGCGCAGAAAAACATATAAGCATCCGCACATAATTGAAAAGGTGCTAATTCCAATATTAGTTCAGATCAGAAATAAAGACAAGGATGTGATATGAGATGACAAGTAAATCTTGTAATGCTCTTTTGGCGGTCGTAATCATGGTTGCATTAACTGTTACAGTAGCGTATGGTGCAGAGGTCGCTACCAATACCCAGTTCGCGTCAGTGACACTGGAAGCTGCGGATGTTAACTGTGCAGACTGCCATGCCGGAGATCCACATGCCATCCATGAAGATGGCTTGGGTGCCGGGAGGGTGACTTGTGAGGCATGTCATGGAGAAGCATTTGATATCGGTATACCACAGTGCACCAAGTGTCACGCAGGTCCGATACATGAGGTGCATGACGTCTCGAAGGGTGCAGACTGCACAATCTGCCACACTGGCGAACTTGATAACGTGCACTATGATCTTTTCGGAGGCAAGGAACTCGTATGTGCACACTGTCACGGAGATATTATTGCCGTGCACGGTGAAGGCATGGGTAGTTGTGAGAAGTGTCACAAGACTGCGCCTGACATCGTAGTGCCTACGAAATCAGCAGACATGACGATCACGTGCCAGGCATGTCACGACTATGACGATGCTGCGAGCATACACGGAGATCTATCTGACCCGCTCGGCTGCTACAAGTGTCACAGAACCGCACCGAACTCAACACCTATGGAGATCCCACATAATCTGCATATTCCGATCAATGTGGGCTGCGACATGTGCCACCTTACGTCAGATGACAAGATCATCATTCCAGAGTGCGGCAACTGCCACGATGCAGTGAACATACACCTGCTCTCGAAGATCGGGGTCAGCGCTACTGCGCAAGCGTGTACGGTCTGCCATGGAACACCACCGGGGAAGGTTGTGAAGGAGACGCCAACTGCCGTGGAAACGCAGATAGATGAAGGTCCGGCAGAGGTGGAGGCGACACCGGCTGGCAAGAGTATTCCAGGATTCGGAGTGCTGCTTGCTGTGACTGTGCTGGTCATTACGATGTACTGGCGACGAAGAAATGAGTAGGTGTAATGCCTACTTTTTATTTTATTTTGGCGTATGACGTTTTTCTTGTTTGCGAGGAGGGAATTCAGTTTCAACGTCTTTCATAAGTTGTTCATAGAACGACTTACCCCATAAATAGCGATCCTTGTCCCGAAGATTTAACTCACTTGGAGCTGCCTCCTCAACTGCTTGTTTGAATTCTTGATATTCACGCCACAGATTTTTAAAATTGGCCCGATTACCCAGATTGTGAAATCTTCCCAATAGATTGCACACACGTACATCGTATATGGTGAAATCATTCGGGTAGAGGATAGTAAGAATGGCTGATGCCATCGGTAAGCGAAAACCCCAATCTTCCATTAAATAGCGCAATTTGCCTTTTGCTGTTTCTTCCGCGGATATACCTGAAGTGAGCGATTGAACTGCTGTTTCGAGATTCCCATATTTTTTTAGCAATCTCTCAGCAATTTTTGACTTGGCTCGATTTGCTTTCCAAATCACAATACAGAAAAAATCAGCAACAGACAATTGCCCTTCTTTCGCAAATTTGGGTTGGACTGTATCAAATAAATACGATTCAAGGTCATAGTATTGTCTGTAATCCATTCGATTCCCCTCCTTGGCCATGATGTCGTATAACGATTTGCGAGTGCATGAAGTTGTCGCCTATCAGGTTTCATGTTATGCAGATAGCTCTTAATCTGTGTCCATCTGTGTAATCCGTGGCTGATAAAAGTTTTTGGCCACAGATTAACGCAGATTCCACTGATTTAATTTTTTTTCCTACCGTACCCGTGTCGCCTTTGGCATATACTTGCTCAGATGGAATCTGTTTTACTTAAACTAGCCGGGCACGTTCGTCTCAGAAAGCGCGACCGACTGGTCAGGCATCGCGACATACGGGATCGCACCGAGCGCACCGATGATCCCGTTTCCGTCGAGCCAGACATCAGCACCAGCACCTTCAGCGCATTCGAGCGCATACTCCCGCAATAACACTTTAGTCTTGCATTCTCCCCCGTAATCCGCAAGAATCGATCCGTCGAAACCGGAGAGCGAGACCATGCCGGTCTCAGCAGAGACCGAATACTCGAGCAGGAGATCGCGGACCCTGGCAAGCACGCGTTCCGCACCACCGTCCAGACATGCGAACTCAAGAGCCGTCGAAACGCAGTTCTGTGTCTTCGCAGGCACCGGATGCAACTGCACGATCGAATGGGACAGGTACCGGGCAGCATCGCAGTCGACAGCGCACGCGATGTTGTGTGCAAGGCACCATGTCGCACCGACCTCCTTTGAGTCGGTGTCATCGATCCCGATGATCAGCCGGCTTCGCGAGGGGAGGACGATCGTGCCGCTCCCAACCTTCCCGCCGCCGGATTCACTGATATCGGACCGGATCACGCCGCTTGCGCCGGCACGGCAGGTGGTTGCGCCGACCCCGCCGCCGCCGAGACCTGCGTAGGTGATCCGGATCTCATCATCGTGCACCATAACGGATTTGATGCCCGCTGCTGCACGCGACGGCTCAAGCACGAGATCGCACTCGCCGGTCTTGCAGAGATACCTGATCGTGTTCCCGATCACCTTCGTCTCGAGCACCAGAGGACTCTTCTGGTAATGGTGCCGCGCCCATGCAGAGCCGCCGTAGCAGCGGGAAAACTCGATGATCTCGACAAGACTGCCGTCAGCGTTTCCGACCGCATATATCGCCTGATACGGCACATTGTAGGGATCGTCTATCACTCGTATCCCCCTTTCTCCTTGAGATACCTAAGCAACCCCCCAGACTCGAGCAACTCCTGCATGAATTTTGGGATCGGGCTGAAACTGTACTCTTCTCCGGTCGTCACGTTCGCAATCGACCCGTTCTCAAAATCGATCCGCAGTTCATCATCCTTATGTACCTTTTCCGCGATCCCCGCGCATTCGATCAGCGGCAGCCCGATATTAAACCCGTTTCGGTAGAAGATGCGGGCGAACGACTCTGCGATCACGCATCCCACGCCACATGCCGCTATGACCTGCGGCGCCTGCTCTCTCGATGAGCCACATCCAAAATTCGATGCCGTAACGATGATCGGGTTTTCTGCGTGCTTGCTATCGGTGTAGAAATCCGGATCGATCGATTCAAAGGTGTGGAATGCGAGTTTGTTCAGATCGAGTTCGTCGTACTTATACTTTCCCGAGATTACCTCGTCTGTATTCGTATCCTGTGGAAATATCCGCAGCACCTTGCCGGTTATCGGTTCCAGTGTCATGATATATTGCTTCCACTACAACCCTTTTATATGTGCTGATCCGGGAGTGGTGATGCATCCAGAACGTATTTAAATGGTTGCGGGTCTTACATAACACCAACAATGAATGCCGATATCGATCTCATCATGCGTGCCACAGAGGCACACCATACATGGTACCGCGACTCCCTCCCGATGATCGCAAGCAACAACCTCACGAGCCAGAGGGTGCGGATGCTTGCGGCAAGCGATCTTGCTCACCGGTATGCAGAGGGCGTAGTCGGGCACAGGTTCTACCAGGGCTGCAAATACATCGACGAGATCGAGGCAAAGACGATCGAACTCGCAGAGGAGCTCTTCAGGGCAGAGCATGTCAATGTGCAGCCGACCTCAGGCGTCAATGCGAACATCGCTGCTTTTTTTGCACTCGCAAAGCCAGGAGACACGATCATGTCACTCGATGTTCCGTATGGCGGACACATCAGCCATGTACAATACTCTGCTGCCGGCGTCCGGGGACTTCGCGTGATGCCGCATCCGTTCGACCCGGAGACTATGAACATCGATCCCGACCGAATGACTGCCAAGATCAGGGACGTGGAGCCGCGTATCGTGCTTCTCGGGGGAAGTCTCTTCCTATTCCCGCACCCGGTTCAGGAGGCGGCTGATGCTGCCCGCGAAGTGGGAGCAACGCTTGTCTACGACGGCGCACATGTGCTCGGGTTAATCGCAGGAAAACGGTTTCAGGATCCGCTCCGCGAGGGCGCGGAAGTGGTTACCGGATCCACGCACAAGACATTTCCAGGACCGCAGGGTGCGATTGTTATGTGCAAGAAGGAACTTTCAGACCGGATCGATGAAGCGGTCTTTCCGGGCACAGTGAGCAACCACCATCTGCACCATCTTGCAGGACTCGGGGTCTCACTTGCAGAGATGATCGAGTTTGGCGAGGAGTACGCATCTGCCGTGATCACAAACGCAAAATCGCTTGCGCAGTCATTGTATGAGCGTGGATTCGACGTGCTTTGCGAGCCGCATGGGTTTACAGAGTCGCATCAGATTGCAGTCGATGTAACAAAGGTTGGCGGCAGTAGCAGAGCCGCAACAAGACTCGAAGAGGCGAACATCATCGTAAACAAGAATCTTCTGCCGGGAGATACGGTCAGCGTCACAGACGAACCGTCCGGAATCAGGATCGGGACGCAAGAACTGACCCGCATCGGGATGGGGACGTCAGAGATGGATGCGATCGCTGATTTCTTCAAACGGATTGTGCTCGACTCCGAATCGCCTGAAAGCGTCAGAAACGATGTGATCGAGTTGAAGGGCGGGTACCAGAAGGTCTGCTACTGCTTCGATGAGACCGATGCGTACAGTCTTCCAGCCGGGATGTGAGTCTTGCAGAGCCGGCAGGTACATTCCAGCCGGTGCAGAGAAAGAATTTAATTAGATTCATCCGCAATCATAATCCCATGTACTTTCATCTGATCGGCAACTTCAACACGAGCGCACCCGCAGGTCAGGCAGATGCAGACGTATCAGCCCTCGTAAGCGAGGCAAACGAGACGTTGCTGACAAAGGGAGCGCCAGAAGGGAAGGGCGCACGAATACTGAACTTTCGGATCGAAGATCAGAAGATCGGGGTCGAGATCGAGTCAGACCAGTACGTACGCGCCCACGATGCGATTCTCAGGTTGAGAAAACCCCTTGCAACCCTTCTTGGAAAGAAATACCGCATAGGGATCAGGGGCATCGAGATCGAGTCTTACGTTGCGAAGATACCTTCAAAAAATCCAGTCAAATCAGAAAAAATCCCTTACGTCTCGAATATGGAGTTTGACGGCGACGAGATCACCATCGAAATGGATATCGGGGAATCCGAGATCCAGAACAGTATACCTGATCGGATCATCACGCTCATCACGGATAAGATCACGGCAGAGGAGTATGGCGGGAAGGAAGAGCACTGGAACCTGCTCTGGGAGAGCGCGGAGAAGCCCATTTTATCAGGTGAAGACCCGACACCGGAACTGGTCAAGCGGAACTGGGTCAAACATGGGGCATCCCGCGGGCAGTGGATATACGGCCCTGAGGCGACCAGAATCTTCCGCGCGTTCGAACAGATCGTGAAAAAGGAGGTTCTCGATTTTCTCGGATACCAGGAGATGATCTTCCCGAAACTCGTGACGTGGGATGTCTGGAAGAAGTCGGGACATGCGAAGGGAGTTTATCCTGAGATCTACTACGTCTGTCCGCCAAAAACAAGGGATCCTGACTTCTGGGAGGAGGTTTCTGACTACTACAAGGTCACTCACGAGATCCCGCTCGACCTGATCGCTGAGAAGATCGATAAGCCGATCGGAGGGCTGTGCTATGCCCAGTGCCCGCCGTTCTGGCCCTTCCTACAGGGAAAGACGATCGCGGATGATGCGCTTCCGCTTCAAGTATTCGACCGCTCAGGGACGTCGCACCGGTACGAGAGCGGCGGCATCCACGGCATCGAGCGGGTCGACGAGTTCCACAGGGTCGAGATCGTCTGGATGGGGACGCCGGAGCAGGTCGTAGAGGAGTCGGAGCGCATCCATGAGCGGTACACGTACATCTTCGAGGAGATACTCGAACTTACGTGGCGGAAGGCATGGGTTACGCCGTGGTTCATGGCGCAGGAGGGTCTGACCGGAACCACTGGTAGCGAGAAGGTCGGGACAACCGATTACGAATCGTTCATGCCGTACCGGGACGATTGGCTTGAGTTCCAGAATGTGAGCGTGAACGGAGACAAATATCCACTTGGATTCAACGTAAAGTCCCAGAGCGGGAATGAACTGTGGAGCGGATGTTCCGGGGTCGGGCTTGAGCGCTGGGCGAGCTCATTCTTTGCGCAGAAGGGGCTTGATTACGAGAACTGGCCGGAATCGTTTAAGGAGATCGTAGGCGAACTGCCGAAAGGTTTTGCGTTTATGTAGTGGCGGTCCGGGGTCGGATCTCGCCGGATGTTTCGGGTTTTAAATATCCGGAAAAATCGAAGTCTCGAACTGACACCGCGTGATGAAATCGCCACCCCGGCGGCTTTGAGATGTTGCGGATAATCGAGTAAAAGCCATCGCCACCCGCTACTGCACCGGAAAACGCGGGTGACGCGGATCAGTATAATCTCGTGATGCCGACACGCCACATAAAGTTTTATCTCCCGAACATCCCAAGTAGAGAGCAATGCAGGAGTCACTGATAGTTGAGGAATTTGCGAATGCGGGATACCAGGTCAGTCCGGATGCAGTCGCGCTGATCGGCTCTTACAGCGCGCCTGATACGATCGTTTCCAAGGTGCTGCAATCGCTTGATGATTCGGTGCTTGTGGTGGGGAGGGAGCATATCAACCTCTGTGGCGTGAAGATTCCTGAGAATCCGGCAGATAAATCGGCGGAGAAATTAGCAGAGAAAGTATCGAAACCGATCGATGCGCCGGCAGTGAACATACTCTCGGATATCAGCAATGAATCGACGTGCGTTGGCGAATACTCTGAGTTTGTACGATACTTCCGCGATCGTTACACGCGGCTAAGCGGCATCATCAGGGGGCGGATCACAGCGCGCCCGATAGAGTCGCTGCGCGCGAGGCACAGCGGAAGGGAGTATGACAGCGTCTCGATAATCGGCATGGTCTCTGATATCAGGACGACATCAAACGGCAACAAACTGCTGGAGATCGAGGATCCTACCGGCTCGTTCCCTGTGCTGGTTCGCCCATCCGATCACGATATAGGGGCTATCGCATCCGGCATCGTTCATGATGAGGTGATCGGGGTCACGGGAACGCTTACCAGAGATGGGCATCTGATGATCGTAAAGAGCATCGTGCTGCCGGATCTGCCGAACAGGTACAACCAGACACTCCCTGGTAGGGGGCAGGGTGTTAACGGAAGTGAACGCGGTAACGGGGACGGTGCGGCTGGTTGCGCAGCACTGATTTCAGACGTGCATATCGGAAGCGACACGTTTCTTGAGGGCGCGTTCTCTGATTTCATCGACTGGCTCGGCGACGGCGCTCTGCCGGTGCAGTACCTGATAATAGCAGGCGATCTCGTGGACGGAGTCGGGATATACCCCGGGCAAGAGTCTGAACTGGAGATCCCTGATGTCTACGACCAGTACCGAGCTGCGGCAGAGTATCTCGGAAGGGTTCCAAAGAATATCAGGATCATAATAGCGCCCGGCAACCACGATGCAGTGAGACTGGCAGAACCGCAGCCAGCGCTACCCGAAAAGATCAGGTCGATGTTCTCTGGTGATGTGATCTTCACCGGCAATCCCGCGCTTGTTGAGATCTGCGGCGTACGGATCCTGATCTACCACGGGCGCTCGATGGACGACCTGATCGCAACCATCCCGAAGATGAGTTACCAGCGTCCGGAGCT
>CBDAFH010000116.1:0-11177 GCA_965195165.1 uncultured ANME-2 cluster archaeon
AGGAGAATATCGGGCTCGATCAGACACAGCACGGCGAGAAAGGATACAATTTCTGAATTTGAGATGCCACACGAAGGGGATTTGAAAACAATTGCGAGTCCCTTTCCAATTCCTCCAGTGGTGGTGGAAAACCGACCCACAAGTCCTACTGGCACACTATTCACCTGCTCATATTTTGGGTCCGATCGCATTTGACCACAATAGTTATATATGGAGATACGGTAAGGGGGTAGTGATTACTTAATTATCGACAGGTGATAACATGGCTATGACAAAAGACGATGTGATCGCCACAGTCGAGGAGAAGAACGTAAAGTTCATCCGGCTGTGGTTCACAGATATTATGGGAGTTTTAAAGAGTTTTGCGATCACGAAATCGGAACTCGAAAATGCGCTCACTGACGGGATGGGCTTTGACGGCTCATCGATTGCAGGGTATCAGGACATCGAGGAGAGCGATATGGTTGCGATGCCAGATACATCGACCTTCCAGATCCTTCCATGGAGACCTACGGATGACGCAACCGCACGGATGTTTGTGGATGTGCTGACCCCTGACCGGAAGCCGTACGAGGGCGATCCGAGGTACGTTCTCAAGAGAAACCTTGAGCGGGCGAAGAAGATGGGGCTCGAGATGTTTGTTGGACCCGAACTCGAATTCTTCTACTTCAAGGACTCGGATGCCCCGGAAGTCCTTGATAAGGGCGGGTACTTTGACTTAACACCGCTTGACCTTGCGACCGATTACAGGAGAGAGACGGTCTTTGCGCTTGAGAAGATGGGGATTCGGGTGGAGTATAGCCACCACGAGGTTGCGCCCTCCCAGCACGAGATCGATCTCAGATACTCCGAGGCTCTCGCCATGGCAGACAATGTGATGACGTATAAGCTTGTCGCAAAGGAGATTGCCAGAAACTTCGGAGTTTATGCAACGTTCATGCCAAAACCGATCTTCGGAGAGAATGGATCAGGAATGCACACGCACCAGTCGCTATTTAAGGGCGACCGCAACGCATTCTTCGACGCGGACTGTGAATACGATCTCTCGGACATGGCGCAGAGCTACATCGCTGGGCTGCTCCACCATTCAAGAGAGATCTGCTCTGTCTTTGCCCAGAGTGTGAACTCGTACAAGCGACTCGTTCCCGGGTTTGAGGCGCCGGTCTACATCGCATGGGCACGCAGAAACAGGTCTGCACTCATAAGGGTGCCGATGTACCAGCCAGGAAAGGAACTTGCAACACGGATGGAATACCGTGCAGCAGACCCGGTCTGCAACCCATACCTGACATTTGCGGTGATGCTTGCAGCAGGACTTGAGGGCGTCGAGAAAGGATACGAACTGCCAGCGCCGCTTGAGCAGAACATCTACAAGATGAGCGAAACCGAGCGGAAGAAACTTGGTGTCGAATCGCTGCCCGCAAGTCTGGGTGAGGCGATTGCCGAGACCGAGAAGAGCGCTCTTGTGCGCCGGGCACTCGGAGACCACACCTTCGACCGGTTCATTGCACTTAAGAAACAGGAATGGGACGATTACCGGATACAGGTCACGCCTTACGAGATCGAGAAGTTTCTGCCTGTAATGTGAGTGATTCGTGTCTGCGCCCTATAAGAAAGCGGCGCAGACATGTGGTTTTTTAGCCAGTATCATTGTTTATTTTTATGATATAAACCCAGCAAAACTATTTTATCTTCGTTCTTTAGGTATAAATAAGACAACCTGAAAGGTGGAATATGAACTTCTCTAGTGTTCACCTCTTTAAAGAAGTCCATTTTCATATCTTTTCAGAGCTTCTTCCGTTCTTCCGGCAAAAATAAGTCTCTTGGCACGACACCATTCATTAAACTTATATACCAGAAGATAGTTAGATGGTTACCCCATGCCAGAACATGACACGCCCCACCCAAAGATCGATAAACCCTCACTACCAAACACAACAGAAAAGGGAAAGGAGCACGAGATCAAATGACCGATTACGCAGTATTCTGGGGATGTACCATCCAGGCACGGTTCCCGTTCATGGAGAAATCAGTTAGACTCGTCGCAGACCTGCTTGACATCAGACTTCATGAGATCGAGGGCACCACATGTTGCCCCACGAAGCTGGTCAAGATAGGAGACGAGTTCGCATGGTATGTCACAGCAGCAAGAAACCTCGCTCTGGTAGAGGAGATGGGCATGGATCTTGTAACGCCGTGCAATGGCTGTTACGGCACATTAAAATCGGCAGCATCCGAACTCAACCTGAACACCAAACTCAGGGGAGCTGTAAACGAACTGCTCGCAAGTGCGGGGCTCGAGTACAGGGGAAATACAAAGATAAAACACTTAATCGAGGTATTGCACGACGACACCGGCACAGACGCGATAAAAAAACACGTAACAAGACCGCTTGACGGGATGGATATTGCGGTCCACTACGGATGCCATCTAGTCCGCCCGAGTTCTGCGATACATTTTGATGACCCGAATGAGCCAACGAAGTTCGATATTCTCGTCGAGGCACTGGGCGCTCGGAGTGTGGATTACCGTACAAAGATGCTCTGCTGCGGAAACGACCTCTCCAACACCGAGGATCCATCAGACGCAATCGCACTGGCTCGCGAGAAGATTCTTGAGGTTCAGGGTATCTCTGACGCCATGACGATGATGTGTCCTGCCTGCTTCACCCAGTTTGATTCGAAGCAGTACTTGATGGAGAAGAGCGGTGAGCGGTTGCATATACCTGTTGTGTATTTCACGGAACTGATGGGGCTTGCATTCGGATTTGAGCCTTCCGAACTTGGCATGAATATGCACCGGGTCGAGACGGATTCGTTCATCGAAAAATGGCATGAGCGCTCAGGACACCTCGCGAGTGCGAGGGAGTATTTCAATCTCGCGGATCTGCGGCGTTGCTACGAGTGTGCTGCTTGTGTCAACGACTGCCCGGTCACGAAATCGGTTCCGCGGTTTGAGCCGAACCGGATAATCGGCGATGTTCTGCATGGCAAGCTGGATGAGGTAGTTGCGTCTCCTGATATCTGGTACTGCACAAACTGCTACACCTGTTACGAACTCTGTCCGCAGAAGTTCGGCATGTTAAAGGTCTTTGACCGTCTGAAGAGCCTTGCAAGCGACCGCGGTATGGCTCCCGAGGGTTTCAAAGGAGGGCTTGCGCTCTTTCTGGACACTGGAAAGCTGGGCGAGCCAACCGCAATGCGCAAGAAACTGAAACTCCCGGAGCCCCCGAAGAGCGGTGCAGGCGAGCTGAAAGGTTTGATTGCGATCATCAGAGCACGAGATCTGGAAAATAAAGGAAATGAAGAAGATGAAGGAAATGAAGAAGATCGAGAAGAAAATCAAGAGGGAGGTATGGTAAAATGAGATGTAACTGTTACATTCCGTCCGGATGTTCCGTCTCCGGTATTATGAGCGAGTCAGGGGAGCGACAGGACGGAAACGCGATTATCAAGTCGATTGCGCTTATGCATGACCGTTCAAACGGTCTTGGAGGTGGTTTTGCAGCGTACGGGATATATCCGAGGTATTCTGACCTGTATGCATTCCATATAATGTTTGACAATATTTCGGCAAAGGAGCGTTGCGAGGAATACTTAAAGGACATGTTCGACATCGTCCGTGATGAGGAGATGCCGACGCGGCATGGTGGTGCTTATGAAGGAGTGACCGCAGGAAGATATGAAGAAGAGGGGGTGCAGCCGATCACAGACCCTCCCCTTCTGTGGCGTTATTTCATGGATGTTCCGGAGGATAAGACGCGGTTTGTATCAGATCGTGAGTACGTTGTTGGGCAGGTGATGGAGATCAATTCGGAGGTCGAGGGTGCTTTTGTTGCGTCGTCCGGCAAGAACATGGGAGCATTTAAGGGTGTTGGGTATCCTGAGGACATCGGGGTTTTTTACAAGCTTGATGAGTACAAGGCATACATCTGGACAGCGCATGGACGTTTCCCTACGAACACGCCGGGATGGTGGGGCGGAGCGCATCCGTTCTGCCTTCTTGACTGGTCAATCGTCCACAACGGCGAGATATCATCCTACGGGATCAACAAGCGGTATCTTGAGCCGTTTGGATACCGGATGGAACTCCGGACCGATACCGAGGTTGTGGCGTACCTCTTTGACCTGCTTGTACGCAGGCACAATCTGCCGATTGAACTGGCTGCAAAAGTACTTGCATCACCCTTCTGGGAGGATATCGACAGGATGCCTGATCGTGAGCGCCGGATTGCAACCGCGCTCCGGCAGGTCTATGGCGGCGCACTCCTAAACGGTCCGTTCAGCATCATTCTCGGGCACAGCCGCGGCATGGTCGGGTTCAACGACCGCATCAAGTTACGACCCATGACCTGTGCCCGGAAGGATGATATGCTCTACATGTCGTCAGAGGAATCGGCGATAAGAGAGATTGCGCCTGATCTGGACGAGGTGTGGAGTCCGAGAGCAGGAACACCAGTCATAGGCGAGTTGGATGAGGGGGTGGCATAGATGACATCCGAGTTACCTCCCGAATTCATCGTAAAGATCGACTACAACATGTGCAGGCGGTGCAAGCGATGCGTTATGAACTGCAGCTTCGGTTGCATGCATTTCACGGACAGGGTGGTTCCGGAACACAAGTTGTGCGTGGCATGCCAGCGGTGTGTCACATTCTGCCCTGAACACGCGATAACGATCACCAAGAACGAACTGGCTTACAAGGAAAATGCAAACTGGTCGCCCGAGACCCGGCAGAACATCTTGAAACAAGCTGAGACCGGAGGAATTCTCCTCACAGGGATGGGTAACCCCAGAGACTACCCCATTCTATGGGATCACCTGCTGATAGATGCGTGTCAGGTCACAAACCCGTCGATTGACCCGCTCCGTGAGCCAATGGAACTCAGGACATTCCTCGGGCGAAAACCGGATCGTCTTGAGTTCGTGGAGAGCGAGGATGGCGAGATAGACATTGCAACTGAGATAGAACCTCAGGTCAGACTGGATGTGCCGATCGTCTTTGGGGCGATGTCGTATGGTGCGGTGAGCCTGAACGTGCACAGGTCGCTTGCGATGGCTGCAGCGAGATCCGGCACGCTCATGAACACCGGCGAAGGTGGACTTCACAAGGAAATCTACCCCTACTCAGGAAACGTCATCGTTCAGGTCGCATCAGGTAGGTTCGGTGTGCACAGCGAATACTTAAACACCTCCGCGATGGTCGAGATCAAGATTGGGCAGGGCGCAAAGCCGGGTATAGGCGGGCACCTCCCAGGCGAGAAGGTGGACGAGGACATATCAAAGACGAGGATGATCCCTGTCGGGTCTGATGCAATCTCTCCCGCGCCGCATCACGATATTTACTCAATCGAAGACCTTTCGCAACTCATATATGCGATCAAGGAAGCTACCGACTACGAAAAACCGGTCTCTGTCAAGATATCAGCAGTCCACAACGTGGCAGCGATTGCAAGCGGGATTGTGCGTGCAGGAGCTGACGTCGTCACAATCGACGGGTTCCGCGGCGGAACCGGGGCTGCACCGATGGTTATACGGGACAACGTGGGAATACCGATCGAACTGGCACTCGCCGCGGTCGACGAACGCCTGAGGAACGAGGGCATCAGGAACAACGCATCGATCATCTGCGCCGGAGGAATCCGGAACAGCGGTGATATGGCAAAGGCGATCGCTCTTGGTGCTGATGCGGTGGTTATCGGAACTGCTGCTCTTGTGGCAATGGGCTGCCGGATCTGCCAGAAATGCTACACAGGAAACTGTGCATGGGGCATCGCCACCCAGAGACCCGAACTCGTGCGCAGGCTCGACCCGCAGGTCGGCGCAGGGAGGCTGACAAACCTTCTTACGGCGTGGGGCCTTGAGCTTAAGGAGATACTTGGCTCGCTCGGCGTGAACTCGATCGAATCGCTGCGAGGCAACCGCGAGCGACTGCGTGGCATTGGACTCGATTCACAGACACTGGAATTGCTCGGAGTAAAACCGGCAGGAGTCGGGCAGTAGGAAGATTGAGGTGATGAAGATGGTGATGAAAATCGATTGCAAAGGATTGTACTACCGAAAACAGAACAAAATCATCCGAAATGCCGCTGAAGAGGGCGAGACTGAGTTTATTCTTGATAATGCAAACGGACAGCGCTACATTGGCAGCGGGATCGAAAAGAAGATCAAGATCACCGTAAACGGAGTTCCCGGAAACGATCTTGCCATGTTCATGAACGGTCCCACGATCATCGTCAATGCAAATGCCCAGGACGGTGTCGCAAACACGATGAACGCAGGTGAAGTGATCGTGCACGGAAGTGCAGGTGACGTCATCGGATACGGAATGCGTGGCGGGAAACTGTACGTCAAAGGCGATGTCGGGTACAGAGCTGGCATTCATGCGAAAGAATACAAGAAACAGATTCCTGTGATAATCGCAGGCGGCGTTGCCGGCGATTTCTGTGGCGAGTACATGGCAGGGGGGATTCTGGTACTGCTCGGACTGAACCGTGGTGAAGGGGTGCCGATTGCCGGCAATTACTTAGGGACAGGGATGCACGGCGGCGTGATCTATATCAGGGGCGAGGTGGATGAGTATACGCTTGGAAAGGAGGTGAGTGTACTTCCACCAGATGCGAAGGATATGAAGGTTCTTACGAAGCATCTCAAGGAGTATTGTGAGCACTTCGGGCTTGATCTGGATGAGATTATGGCTGAGCCGTTTATTAAGCTGCTTCCAGTCTCGAGCAGACCGTACGGAAGTTTGTATGCGTATTAGGTGGAAGGCGAGGGCGATAGAATGGCGGAAGAATGGCGGTATCTTGAGGTAAAGGAGAAGGAAGTCGTACGGTGCAATTCTATACATTCAACACTCGTGGACGGGATGGTTGAAGGAGTAAGCCCCAATACCGTATTTCTGGAGGAATGCCCCGGCTACGTACTTTCTCTTGGCAAGAATCAGTGCTGCGAGGAGGAGTGTGACATTGCAGAGTGCGAAAGACTGGGAATAACACTTGAGAGGCGGGAGACCGGTGGCGGAGCAGGTTTAATGGTTCCGGGCGCAACATCGTGGGGCGTCTGCATAGACCGGGGAGATCCTCGTGTTTCGGATAATATGGATGAGAATTTTGAGATACTGTCGCGAGGCGTCGTTGCAGGTCTAAAAAAACTCGGGCTTGATGCGAATTTTGCGCCTGTGAATGATATAAATATCGGGGATAAGAAGGTCTGCGGGATGACTGCTCTGAGCAGGCAGAACTCCCTTCTGATATACGGCAGTGTTATCTGGGATTTTGACATGGAAACTTTCCAAAAGATCGCAAAGATTCCTGCGCCCAAACTGAAGAAGAAAGGGGTAACGTCAGTCCAGAAGAGGATAACAACAGTTATCGAGGAACTGGGGTGGAGGATACCACCTGCGGAATTGAGGAAGTATCTTATCCAGGGGTTTGAGGAGGCACTGGGCGTAAAACTGGTAAAGGAGGGATTAAACGTTGGGGAGACTGCGATATGGGAGAAAAAGATGGATCTCTTCTCGTCAAAGAAGTTTATCCTGAGACCGGGTCACTGCAGCGTCTCAAATGCCTCGTGCGTCTATCCTGCGGAGAAGGGAATTATCAGGGTTTCGTTGTACGTGACTGAAGGAACGATAATGGATGCCGGGATCACCGGTGATTTTATGCAGATCAATGATATCGATTTTGATCCCCTGGAGGGACTGCTTGTCGGGGCGAAGACCGAGAGAGACGAGATAAAACGGATCGTTTACGCATACTTTGATGAGAACGAGATTGTGATGGTTGGTGCCAGTGCAGATGACTTTGTCGATGCGATTGTTGGGGCGGCGAATGAATCCGGGTAGTGGGGGTAGTGAATGGTGAATAACGATGAATCGATCAAACAAATCAAATATATCAGATGCATTAAAAGACGCAGGTCTTGAGATACTCACCTGCCTGCAGTGCGGCACATGCAGCGGAAGCTGCCCGTCAGGACGCTACACCGGCATGATCACGCGAAAGATCGTCAGAAAGGCACGTGTGGGAAAAGACGTGCTGCACGACCCCGACCTCTGGATGTGCACCACATGCTACACCTGCCAGGAGCGATGTCCGCGTGGGATCAGGATCACTGACGCGATTCTCGCAATCCGGACGATCGCGGTGCACGAGGGGATCATGCTTCCGGAACATCGAAGGGTCAGCCAGCTGGTGCTTGAGTCCGGGCACGCCGTGCCGATCAACGATTCTGTAAAGGAGAAGCGAGAGAGCCTCGGGATGGAGGTTCTTCCGGAAACGGTTCACAAATATCCGGATGCACTTGCCGATGTGCAGACGCTTCTTGAGTCCTGCGGATTCGACAAACTTGTGGCTGGCGCTCAATAGTGAGAGGAACCATCATGGAAAAATTATCACTCTATTTAGGCTGTATCACGCCGAACCGGTATCCCGGAATCGAGAAAGCCACAAAGCTCTGCCTTGAGCGGCTAAAGATCGATTACGCTGACCTATCCGGTGCGTCGTGCTGTCCTGCGCCGGGCGTCTTCCGGTCATTTGATAAAGCAACATGGCTTGCGCTCGCAAGCCGAAACATAGTGCTCTCAGAGGAGATGGAGCGCAATGTGCTGACTATCTGCAATGGCTGCTATGGATCTCTCGTGGATGCCAATAACGAATTGAAAGATGATCCGGCACTCAAGAAAAGCACAAACGCCCATCTCGAGAAGATCGGCAAGACATTCAAGGGAACCGTGGATGTCAGGCACATCATTGAACTACTCTACGACGAGATAGGTCCTGAAAAGATAAAGGAGATGGTGACGTCTCCGTTAGACCTCAGAGTCGCCCTACACTACGGATGCCACCTCGTAAAGCCGTCAAAGGAACGAAAGCTCGGGAGTACGGAAGACCCTCGCTTCTTTGACGAACTGGTCGAGGCAACGGGCGCTGAGAGCGTCAATTATCCTGACAAGATGGCGTGCTGTGGAGCAGGAGGTGGGGTCAGGTCTGCGCTTCTTGACAAATCGCTTGAGATGCTGGAGCACAAACTATCGCGGATCAGGGATGCGGACGTTGACTGCATCGTGAATGCGTGTCCGTTCTGCCACCTGCAGTTCGACGGCGGGCAGGTCGAGATTGAGGAGAAGCGCGGCACAGAATACAATATCCCGGTTCTGCACTATTCCCAGCTTCTGGGGCTTGCATTCGGGTACTTGCCAGAGGAACTCGGAATCGACCTGAATCTTGTGACAAACGAGGATTTTCTTCTGAAACTGAAAGGGGATCGATGAAAGAGATGAGCAGCGAAAAAATTGGCGTATATCTCTGTAGATGTGGCGGCAACATCGGCGATGTCGTTGATGTCGGGGCAATCGCAGACGAAGTATCAGGAATGGATGGCGTTACACTCACAAATGTTCAG
Organism: uncultured ANME-2 cluster archaeon; assembly: GCA_965195165.1. Classification (GTDB taxonomy): domain Archaea; phylum Halobacteriota; class Methanosarcinia; order Methanosarcinales; family Methanogasteraceae; genus Methanogaster_A. The sequence goes on from CBDAFH010000116.1 coordinate 9,406, forward strand.
GATTATCTCTGTAGCAGTGCGGGACAGGGTCAGATCGAGAGCGACATCAAGAAAGGGTTGATCGATCGCGTGGTGATCGGCTCATGTTCACCGAAACTTCATCTCGAGACGTTTCGTGCGATGGCAGAGAAAGCCGGCATCAACCCGATGCTTCTTGAGATCACAAACATCCGTGAGCAGTGTTCATGGGTGCATGAGGATCAGGAAGAGGCTACAAGGAAAGCGAGAGGGCTCGTGAAAGGCGCAATCTCCCGGATGCAGAACCTCGAGTCCTTAAACCCGATCATAAAGGATGTCAAAGGCCGTGTACTCGTTGTTGGCGGCGGAATTGCCGGAATTACGGCTGCGCTTGAGATGGCTGACGAACGCGAGGTTGTTCTAATCGAGAGAGCCCCATACATCGGCGGGCAGATGATCGGCCTCTCAAAGACGTTTCCGACGCTCGACTGCTCGCAGTGCATTTTAACTCCGAAGATGGTTGCGGTCTTTAATCACCCGAATATCACGCTCTACACCCAGACAGAGGTTGCATCGGTCGATGGAAACGTTGGCGATTACAGCGTGACACTGCGCCGTGCGCCGCGGTACGTCGACACAATCGCGTGCACGTCCTGCGGCAGATGCGCCGCAAAGTGCCCGACGGATGCGATCTACCTGCCGTTTGCGCAGGCGATCCCGCAAGCATACATAATCGACAGGGAGCTTTGCATCGAATGCGGAGCATGTGAGAAGGTTTGTTCTGCGGGTGCGATCCGGCTTGATGATACCGGGGAAGAGATACAGGTGGATTGCGGCGCGATAACGATTGCGACAGGGTTTGAGTCGATCGATCCATCGATAATTGAGGAGTACCACTACGGAGATCATCCGGATATCATAACCGCAATCGAGTTTGAGGAGATGGTCTCTGCCAAGAGCAAGACCGGAATGAGGCTTCAGAAGGCGGACGGAACATTTCCCGAGCGGGTTGCGTATGTTCTCTGTGTCGGGTCCCGCGACTTCAATCGGGGAAATAAGCATTGCTCAAAGGTCTGCTGCATCTATTCGCAGAAACAGGCGCAGCTAGTCTTAAAGATGAAACCTGATGCGGATGTTACGATCTTCTACATCGATATGCGATCAGCAGGAAGAAGGATGGAGGAGTTTTACCAGCATACGCAGGAGATCGGTGTTAACTTTGTCCGCGGGCGTGTGGCTGAGGTGAATCCGCTCGGCGATAAATTGCAGGTCAGGTACGAGGACACGTTATTAGGCGAGATCGGGGAAGCCGATTTCGACATGGTCGTGCTCTGCCCGTCACTTATCCCCTCGAAAGGGTCACGAGAACTCGCGGACCAACTGGGAGTTCCGGTAGGTGGCGACGGGTTTATAGAGGAGAAACACGTCAAGATCGATCCTGTGAATACATTAAATCAGGGCGTCTTTGTGGCAGGGTGCGCTGTGGGACCCAAGGATATTCACGATTCAGTGACTGAGGCAATCGGCGCGGCTCACAAGATCCACCAGTTCCTCGGGAAAGGGCAGATCTTGGTATCGCCTGAAAAACCTGTGATCTCAGATGCATGTGATGGCTGTGGCGTATGTGCGGAGGAGTGTCCGTACGGGGCGCTGACGATTGCAGATGCGGACGACGGAAAGCCAGTGCCTGTTCTCGATCCGCTCTCATGCAATGCGTGCGGGATCTGTGCGGCAGTCTGCCCAGAGGGGGCTGTTGAGATTGCGAATTACACGCGGGAGCAGTTAAAGGCGCAGGCAGAAGGGATTCTTACAGC
>CBDAFH010000117.1:0-7262 GCA_965195165.1 uncultured ANME-2 cluster archaeon
TGGAGTTCAGACGTGTGCTCTTCCGATCTTCTTCTCTCGATCTCTCTTCGCAGAGCGCGGAATTGTCGAGTCCCCTCTAAACTCGGCGGCGCGACAGACTCCGTGAGAACCGGTACCGCACCATCGCGCACACCACAGCAACCCCATCCCGGATCGGATTGAATTTCGAGTCTCCTTCCCGTACCGAATATGCGATTGGGATCTTCCTGATCCGCAGACCAAGTCGCACAGACTTTGCCGTGATCTCGGTCTCGATTCCGAAGCCGTCAGACTCAAGTTTCATCCGCGAGATAGCGTCCCTTGTAATGCCGCGGAATCCTGAGAGATTGTCGAGTCTCACACCGTACAGTACTCGAAACATCGTCCTTGACATCCAGTCACCGATCCTGAGCAGGAGCGGAAGCGAACCTGCAACAAACTCCATGCGCTCGCCGATCACGAGGTCATAATCTTTGAGCGCATCGATAAATTCAGGGATGCGCTTAACCGGATACGTATCATCGACGTCCACGAAGACGACGTCATCGTCCACGTACTCAAAAGCAACCCGAAGCGCATCCCCCTTTCCCTTCCCGTTGTCGAATATGACTGTGGCGCCCATCTGCCTTGCGATCTTGGAGGTTCCGTCGGTCGAGTGCCCATCGACCACCACGATCCGGTCAGAGCAGACGCTTCGGATGCGGTCGATGGTCTCCCTGATGGATTCACTCTCGTTCTTTGTTGGGAGTATGATTGCGGTCATGGTGGTATGGATATCTGGTCTGTTTTCCGCAGGCAAGACATGTCACGACCACGCAGGTGCCGTTTAATCTCACCCGGCATGTGCTGCCTGAAATATACTTTCCACAGTGTTTGCACATCCTGCGCTTCAGGTGCGCGGGGATGCGCACACGATGCCGCATCCCGATCTGTCTTGCTATATGGACGTAACGGTCAGCCATAAGCGGGCGCGCTTCTGATATCGATTCGGAGAGTTCGAAGAGCCGCTTTATCTGCTGCCCGGCGATGTTCTTGATCCAGCTCTTCCGGTGTTTTCGAGTCATTATAGTTTGCTGCAATGTATCTGTTTGGATCTACTTGGTGCCGCTCAAGCATGAAGCATCCGAAAAAGCGATACCGAAGATTTATTAGAATGCTTGACACAATAGTTAAATCGAGGTTGGTTAAGATGGCAGAAGCAGAGGGGATGAAAAAGATATTGGAGATGGCTCGGGAATCCGAGATTCTAACCAAGTCCGACACAGATCCCGGTGAAACAAATCCAGATGACGGTACTGCTGCCGAAGAGATTATTGAAGAGGAACTGATCCATCATCTTGAGGAGGATATCGAGAGGCTCAAGGAACAACAGACCGAGCCCTCTGACAAAGAGAAGCCGTCGATCATGGAAAGGCTTACGAATCTTTTCAAAAAGGAAGAAGTGGGATTTGAGTCATACAATCCGGAAAAACATGGACCTCTCGTTTTCTTTGATGGGAATGAAGGTTATGAAGAGATCGATAGGTACTGGGTGAATGAGCCTTATGCGTTTACTGTGATCCTCCACAATAATGAGCGGGACAACCTGTGGTACCAGGTGGTTGAGCCGCATCTGGCCGCATTCGAGACGGATTTCCTCGAAGAGATCCGATCCCGGCTCAGGGATGCGCTTTTGGTAGAGGATATCAAAAGAGAGGAGGATAAGGAAGAGATTCTTGTTAAAAATGTTAGATCGATCGTGCGCGACTATGCGATCGATGTAGGTGTCCCGACGCTTGAAAAGATACTGTATTACATCGTCAGAGATTTTATCAAGTTCGGAAAACTCGATGCGCTGATGCATGACAGCACCATCGAGGATGTATCGTGCAACGGATTTGATATTCCAATTTATTTATATCATAAAAAGTATTTGAACATCCCCACGTCAGTCATCTTCGAAGAGGATGAACTGGATTCGTTCATCATCAGACTTGCGCAGCGCAGCGGAAAGCACATCTCAATAGCAGAGCCGATGGTCTATGCTGCGATGCCGGACGGCTCCCGGATACAGATGACACTTGGAACAGCAGTGACATCACACGGCAGCACGTTTACGATACGGAAGTTCAAGGATGTTCCATTAACGCCAATCGATCCGATCAACTGGAAGACGTTTTCATCCGAAAATATGGCGTATCTCTGGCTATGCATCGAGAACAACAAGAGTTTGATCTTTGCAGGCGGAACAGCGTCAGGGAAGACATCATCACTCAACGCAGTATCGCTCTTTATGCCAGAGAGGGCAAAGATCGTGACGCTTGAGGATACGCGAGAACTGCAACTCCCGCATCCGAACTGGATTCCGGGAGTGACAAGGGATGCGTTCACCGCTGATGCGCGGTGCGATCGATATGTACAACCTCCTCAAAGCCGCGCTCAGGCAGCGTCCTGAGTACCTGCTGGTCGGCGAGGTCAGGGGCAAGGAGGCGCTCACACTGTTCCAGGCGATGAGTACAGGGCACACAACGTTCTCGACGATGCATGCCGATTCCGTTGCATCAGCGATACACCGTCTCGAGAATCCTCCGATCAGTGTGCCGAGAACGATGATCCAGGCTCTCGATATCATAAGCATCCAGGCGCAGATATATGTGAAAGGGCAGCGTGCCCGCAGGTCTACAAAGATTGTGGAGATCACTGACATCGATCCGGTCACGAAAAACATCAGGACGAACGATATCTTTGTGTGGAATCCTATGAATGACGTGATCGAACGTGTCGGTGAGTCAAAGGCGCTCAAGGACATAGAGAAGAGGCGGGGCTGGACCGCTCCCGAATTAAAAGCGGAACTGGTACGCCGACAGAAGGTTCTCGAATACCTGATCGATAACAAGATCACCGATTTCAAGGCGATAGCAACGATCACCCACGCTTACGAATCCACTCCTGAAAAGGTGATGGAGAAACTCGGAATTGGGTGGGAGTAGTCTGGAGCTCCAGTCAGACCACTTTAATGGACGAGAAGAAGCCTTGGATCCGTGTCAGGGGTCTCATTCCTCCTTGATATCGCGCACTTCTTCGCCATCCACGATCATGGCGAGCATGAAATACTTCTCGACATATCGTGTCAGTTCCTCATCCGATATGCATGAAACACGCTCTTCCTCATCGTACAGCCGTTGAATGTCCTTCTGGATCTCTGCGATTCTCGGATCGTTCTTCTCGATGCTGACCTTCACCTGTATCAGTTCACGGAGCGCCTCCTCGACCTTGTGCCTGACTACTTCCCTGCCGGATGAGTCCCCGATCAAGAGTTGCCGCTCTGCACCGATGATCTCGGGCGGATACGGTTCGTACGTGAACGGATTTTTGATTACACCGGCGGTGTGTATCCCGCTTTCGTGTACGAAGACGTTCCTGCCAACGATCGCCTTGTTTCTCGGTATCCGAATCCCTATATGATGTTCCATATACTCTGCAAACTGTACTATGCAGGAGAGGTCGTATTTCTCGAATCCTCCCACCCTCCTTATGAGGAATAGCAGGATCTTCTCGAGTTCCGTGTTTCCGCTCCGCTCCCCGATCCCGAGAAACGTCAGACTCGACCAGTTCGCGCCATACCAGAATCCTGCAAGCGCTGACGAGACGCTGAGCCCAAAATCATCATGGATATGCGTCTCGATGTTCTTTACGCCGAGTTCCCTGAATGTCGATACGATCTTCGGGATGCTGTATGGTTCACACGCATCTGAGAACGGAACCGCAAAACCGAGCGTGTCGCATATTCTGACTGTGCAATCAGGATCGATATCTACAATCTCCTTAACAAGCGGATATACAAAACCCGATATATCAGCACGGGTCACGTCCTCGAGATGTGCGCGGGTGCGTAGCCCGTGATCGACCGCATACTGGAGTGCATCCAGATACCGTTCGCTCGCCTCCTCCCGACTGTTAAGTTGCATCTTATCAAAGATGTGCGAATCAGAGACCGACATCAGCATCCCGGCCTCCGCAATACCGTCCACATCAAGCACGAAATCGATGTCAGAAGGCAGAGCACGAGCCCATCCGGTGATCTCAGGGAACTCGTATCCGATATCCTGCATGGCTTTGATGGCATCCCGATCCCGCTTCTGGAACACAAACGTCTCCAGTTTCTCGACCCCGATCTCGTGTAAAAATTCGTAGATCTTGAGTTTGTGCTTGCGTTTCATCACAATGCCCGGCATCTGCGAGCCGTCCCGGATCGTGCTGTCGCTGATGAATACCTCCTGCCCGAGAGGAAGCTCTATCTTTGGAAGATCGTCGTAATTTTTGTAGACTACCATCGTTACCGTGTGATCAGCATCTCTGCGGTATCTGCCCGGTACACCCAGTCCTTGGGAAGCGTACCTGTTCTGCGATAGTACTTCACAAGTCTTCGTATCTTTGATTCGGTCAGTTGCAGCGCACGCTTGTTATGAACGTCTTTCTTATTTTCTGCAAGATGCGTGCGTAACCGAAGCGCTTTTACGATGAGGTTCCGCATCCCCTCAGGAACGTTCGGCGCCATGTCGTGATCCGAAACCGTCTGCATGATCTTCTTCTGCGTGATCAATGTGGCGTCTGGTATGCCGTACCGGTCTCGAAGAACCATCCCGATCTCGCTTGTAGATTTATCCTGCTTCCACAGGCCGATGATGATCTGCTCAAGCTCCTCTGCGCCCATGTCGACCCATGGCGGATTTTCCTTCCGGTTGGGTCTCGTCGATCCTGATTTTCCTTTCCGTCGTGAATACATTCGTGCCATGTTGTTTCTATGTTACAGCGTACTTGATTTAAGTGTTTCCTGATGGCATGGGCTTATCACACCAAAATCTCCTGCCCCTTCACTTCGCTGCCCATGCAAGATCCACGATCCTGCGCATCACCTCACGCACAGGCACGCCTGTCTTCTGCGCAATCGTCTTCGCATCCTCAAACTCGGCTGATATGGAAAAGATGCAGCCGTCTTCATCGGTCGCTATCTTGACCGCGGCATCCCACTCCGTGCCATCGACCCCGATCCTGACCGACTCCATCTTCCGCTTTGCGATCAACCTGTGCTTGGTGGTGGAGATCCGCACGCCAAGCGAACCGGTCTCCTCGATGATCCTCTGCGCGATCCGTGCCGAGTCCCCCGGTTTTGCGATCACCTGGATCAGATGCCCGCTCCGTCCTTTCTTCATCGTCGCAGGGATCACGATCGCGTCATGCGCGCCCATCGCCATCAGTTCATCGATCAGGTTGCCGAGCACCTCGCCGGTCACGTCATCGACCGATGTCTCGAGCACCTCCACACCATCCCACCCGAGGGATGCGTCCCCGCCCCGGTCCATATCTGCATCCACACCCCGACCCCAGACAGGATCATGGGCATGACCCTGCCCCTGACCCCTGCGCCCATCTTCGCACCGGATGACGCGCAGCACGTTTGGAATCTCGAGATCCGCCTTCCCTGCCCCGTACCCGATACCGGTTGCGACGCATCCGCCGCCACTGCCACCTCTGCCGGGTTCTACCCGCTCCGCCAGATGCGCGAGTATCGCGGCACCGGTCGGGGTCAGCAATTCATGCTCGATGATCCCGTACTCCCACGAAAGCCCGGAACCCGCGAGGATCGCAAGCGTTGCTGGTGCTGGCACCGGACATCTTCCGTGCGCAGTATCCACAAACCCCCTACCCGCAACGATCCGGGCGCAGAAGACCTTCGAAGGCGCGAGGTCGTGGATCGCAGCGGATGCGCCGACCACATCTGCTATGGCATCTGCCTGCCCGAGTTCATGGAGATGGAGTTCGTCCTCGCCTACACCGTGAACCCTCGATTCTGCCGAGGCGATGCGGCTGAAGATCGCGAGAGCGTCTCTGGTGATAGGATCTGGCAATCCTGATGACCTGATATCGCTTGCGATCTCGGGATATGTGCTGGTTTCAGATTTGTCTGCAATCTCTGACACGCGGACCCGTGTTGCAGAGATTTCCTTCTTCGCTGTTCTGCTGATATCCACGGTCACTGGCGCCACCGATTCCATGATCTCTTTGATATGCGCGGGATTTGCTCCAAGATCGATTAAGGAAGCGATGATCATGTCGCCGGATGCGCCCATGAACGGATCGAAGATCAGGCAGGTCATGGTTGGTTATGTGTGCGCAGGTGTACATAATGGTGCAGGTTTCCGCCCGCGTGGAAGGTTTTGGGGTGGCACATACAGAATCAGGAGAATCCGAATGCGAAAACGCGATGTACAGACTCCGTACTTAAGGGTCTGTCTCATAATTAGATATTTCGCGAAATTGGATGCTTGTTTTTCGATATAACGTCTTGTCCGTACTTCTTTTTGTTGTGATTTTGAATTGTAGGACCGCCTCTTAAGTCCGGGGTTTAGTGACTGCGAATTGAGTGGTTCATGCGCGAGATCGGCTGTAAAAAATCAAAAAAATTATTTTTAGATACGTTTAACTATGCCAGTAACTGATTAACAGAATAATGTAAACCAAAAAGGAGGAAAATATGATACCTGATTTTCAATCAATAATGTTACCTCTTTTAGAATCTTTTAAAGAGGGTGAAATCAAATCTTCAAAAGAACTTCGTTTAGACATGATAAATTATTTCAATATAACAGAGGAGGAACAAAAGGAAAAAATTCCGTCAGGTAAACAGTTTGTACATTATAATCGCATTGCGTGGGCAATTTCATATTTAAAAATGGCAGAATTAATTTTTTCCTCGAAACGAGGTTCTTATCAAATAACAGAAGAAGGAATTAATGTCCTTAAAAGCCCTCCTGAAAAAATAACCATTTCATTTTTAAAGCAGTTTGAAAATTTTTCAAAAAACAGAAATCCCGAAAGAGATGAAAGCATCGAGAAAGACGACCAAATTGCAGAGAAAACTCCTGATGAGTTAATTGAATTAGGTCATAAACAAATAAAAAATGAATTATCACTCCAATTATTAAATCAGATCAAAAATGGTTCGCCATATTTTTTCGAAAAATTAGTTTTAGATCTACTGTTAAAAATGGGTTATGGTGGTTCCGAAATAGATAATAGTGAATTAACTCAAAAAGGTTCTGATGAAGGGATTGATGGAATTATAAAGGAAGATAGACTTGGATTGGACAAAATATATATTCAAGCAAAAAAATGGGAAAATAACGTGGGAAGACCTGAAATACAAAAATTTGTGGGAGCGCTCCAAGGGAAAAGAGCTAAAAAAGGGATTTTCATAACCACTTCAACATTTTCAAAAGAGGCATATGACTATGCTCAAAATC
>CBDAFH010000118.1:0-12970 GCA_965195165.1 uncultured ANME-2 cluster archaeon
TCAATCGCACGTCAGGAGGTAGATCGCCTTTGACGTATACCTTTTCAGAGGTGGCGTTCCCGACATTCGTGATCGTAACAACCATCGGGACATCATCGCCACAGGTTACGACGTAGTCGATCGGATCGATCGAGATCGTCATTTCAGGCAGCATAACCGTCTCGGCTATGATCTCAAGGACGCTGGACTGGGACTGTGTTGAATGTGAATCGCCTGACTCGCCTTTGTAGTTCAATACGGACGCGGGCATCTCGCGCGTCCCTGACTGCGCATCCGCCCCGATCTTCAGATCATACTCGATCCTTTCAGTCGCTCCTGCTGCTATATCATCGATTTCGGACGGGCAGCCATCCCTGTACGTCTTCGCAATCGTGCCCTCGATCAGCTCAATATCCGTTGCAGTGCCGTTTCCTGTGTTCTTGATCGTGAGCGTGACCTTGACGGTCTGACCGATCTCTGCCTCGTTCGGATCGATCGTTCTCTTGATTGTAAGTTTCGGGACGGTCACTGATTCGGTTTCTACTTCGGCATCATGTCGCTCGGTGATCTTGAGCTCTTTTGTGCTTTCTATCACAATGAAAGCTGCATTGGAAAAGACCGAATCGAGCGTAACCCCTATTGTCATGCCGGTACCGCTTGTGTATTTGGTGGGGATATTCTCCCCATACAGTGTCGTTTTTTTATAGATGGGGTCTTGATAACTGCGAAACTGGACTTTTGCATACGAACCCATATCCGCACCAACATCGAGCACCTTGATGTGGATATCATTGTTCAGTACTATGTATGAATTTACCTCTATAGTGGCATTGATACTATCTGCAGCAGCAGTCACTGGAAACAGTAGCATAAGAAGAGCCGCGACTATCAAAATTCTACAACAGTTCATCGATACCAACCTCTGTATGTATATGTTTTAAACTTTGCGAACCACTGCCACTAGAATCACGCGTATCTTCTCCTGAGCAGGTACACAGCAGCAACTATGGTTAGCACCCAGTACCAACCCAGACCGACCGTCTCCGCGGTCTCTTCGTCCGGAGTCTCTCTTGTCCTCCCAGTTCCCGGTTCCGCAGTCCGGTTGCCATGACCTGCGAAGAACCGCGCTGTTCTCGCAACCATCTTTGCGTACCCGTAATCAACGATCCTGTCAGTATCGGATGCCGCGAGTATTTCTGCGTGCTCATAAGCGCTCGTGGCAAGAATCGGCTCTGCTCCACCCTCTCTTGCAGCGAGGATGGCTGACATCGCATCCCTCTCGCTCTTATTCACCTTCTCATCGATATCAGCGATGCCTATGAGTTCGATCGCGGTTCCCGCTATCACCATCGCATGCAGCGAATCGTAGATCGCGCCGGCATAGTATCCTGTGCGGAGTTCCCTTCTGGCGCGGGATAGGTCGTCGGTCGCATCCGGGATCCATGATCGATCCCCGCTGGACTCGCTGGTCAGCATCTCGGCATAAGCAAGTATCGACGCGGATTGGCTGTAGTACCTGCCTGCACGGTCCTTGAGCAGATCCTCCGGAATCTCCGCACCTCCGCCGGCGCATGATAGTGTTGCCCACCACTTCGCTGACCGTGCCCGCTCCATCGCAAACGTAAGCAAGTATATCGTATCGTCCGCGCTCTCTGCACGACTTGCCCAATCCAATCGCTCTTTCGCTATCGTAAGTCTCGATTCTGCCGCACCTATCCCCTCTAAAACCCCGTTATCAGATCTCGCTTCCGAAACGGCAAGCTCTGCATCTGCTATCTCGTCCTCGACGCAGACTGTAAGATTGGAGAGATACTCTTCTCTGTCGCCGGAGTCGAGATACAGGGAGTACCATCCGATGCGCCGAATCTTGATCATCGTATTAAAACTCCGGCTCATGGACGCATAGTAATTTCCCATATTGTAATCGTTCTGTGCATCTCCAATCGCCTGAATCTGGCTATCAAGCGCACCTTCAAGTCCTTGATCCACAATCGCATCGGTCTCATTGTACTGCGCTCTCGTCTCGTCCAGCAATGTAAGAGCAAGCGGCTGCATCGCATCTAAGTATCCCCTGGTCTGCACTTCGCCGGTCAGTATTACCTGCGGGATATTGTTACCAGTGTATGCATAAACAGCGTCCCTTATGTCGTCGATCTCCCTGACATCGACTCCTTGCGCCGATCCGAGTTCGATCATGTTTGTAGTGACCAGTTCATCGCTGATCGCAAAGGAATCCTCGTGTTCGATGACCTGCACGATCTCCGTGATATTCCCCTGCCCCGGCGGTATCAGGAATGTGTGTGCGCCGTTTCTCGCGGATACGTTTAGTTTTGCAGGTATTCCCCCGACCGCACCGACCGATCCGTCCGGGTTGATCATGCCGGTCATAACGACGCCCGGGTCCACAGTCCAGTTCTCAAGCGCTGCAACCGTAGCGACGGTCATTGCCGCGCCTGCCGAGGGTCCGCCGATCACTGGCGAGTCGGAATATATCACATAGAAGAAGTCGTGGGCTTCGGGATCAGTGCCTGTGATGTCACACGCCACTATCGATGACAGCCTGGCAGACCCCTGCATATCGACCTGTGCAAACGGCTTGGTGTCGACGAAGACGTGTCCGGTGCCGTCCGTCACCCAGACCGTCAGATTCGTGAGCACGCCGATCTCTTCGCTTGCATATACCGCAGGAAGCATGACCGACACCGGCGCAGCCGATGTGTATGGGGTGCATGACAGGAGGATTGGAAGTATCAGAAGTATCAGGATCAGGCGCTTCTTTTCCATCAGGAGTTTATCTATTGCTGCTGACATAAAGATGGTGGCTTTTTTGGAGGGGGGGCAGGGTTGCCCTGAATCACTCAATTATCTATATGTCCGCCCTGTTATCTATGGTGGTTTACGCCCCCCTCCCGATCCTTATATGTGGTTTCATGTTACTATATGAAAGCATCAGATCGCAATACGGACGATCATCCCATGAACATCAAAGACAAATTCACTGAACTGAAAACCAGAAACGAGGGTGCACTCATCGCATACATCTGCGCGGGCGACCCGACACCAGAGGACACTATGGCGATCGTGCACGCACTGGTCCGCGGCGGCGCGGACGTGATCGAACTGGGGCTCCCGTTCTCAGACCCGATCGCTGACGGCCCGACGATCCAGGCATCGATCGAACGGGCGCTTGATGCTGGCATGAACCCTGACATATTCTTCGATCTTGTCAGATCGCTTGACGTTCCTGTCCCGCTTGTGGTGATGACCTACTACAACATCATATTCAAGCGCGGGCTCGAACGATTCGTACGCGACTGTGTAAAAAGCGGGATCTCGGGTATCATCGTTCCTGATCTTCCGGTCGAGGAGTCAGACGGTCTCGCCACGCATTGTATGGCGCATGGGGTTGACCTCATCTTCCTGATCGCGCCGACCACATACCCGGAACGGATGCAGAGAATCGAGGACAGAGGTTCCGGTTTCATCTATCTCGTTGCGAGAATCGGAGTCACCGGTGCCAGAGATGACATCGCAGCATCGACATTCTCCTTAATCGATCTCGTGCGCGGCACAACCCGGACAACGACACCGCTTGCAGTCGGATTTGGTATATCGACGCCGGATCAGGCATCCGCCATCATAAAAGCGGGTGCAGACGGCGTGATCGTCGGTTCTGCGTTCGTGAACATCATCGCAGACCGCGTAAACGTGACCGAACGCATCGAAGAACTTACGCGGGAACTGAAATCTGCTGTGATATGATGTGTGAGATAGGTAATATCACGGCGTTGCCGGCAGATTTACCTCTTCATCCACATATCCAACCGTCTCAATCTCGATCTTGATGCCTTCCGAATCCACAGAGATTGGGGGGTTCGGATTTACCACGGTTCCGCCACCTTTTGAGACGAGTAACCCCTCATGCACCAGTTGGTCGGCTGTCTGTATAATCACCCTATCATCGACCTCCCCAAAGACGTTCTTGAACAGGTCGATGATGTCGAGCATCTGGACGCCGCTTAATCCTTTGGGTTTCATATATCCGGCATACGCATCGTTGTCTGCAAGCACATTGACGACGAACATAGCCCTGCACCGGTTCTCAAAGAAGAGATCGTCTTCGCTTAGTCCCATTATTCCCCCATTTCAATCACTATGATTTCCGTTCGAGCAGTTCGGCGAATGCGAGTGTGCCGGAGATGCTCTTGATTTTTATGTTTACGATCTCGCCTTTGATCGTCTTCGGGACGTAGATGGTGTATTTGTCGATCTGGGTAAATCCGTCACCTTTTCGCCCGACTCCAGTGATCTTGACATCGTATTCCCCGCCTTCTTCTATCGGCTCCTTTGCCTGTACAGCACGAACCTTGCGTTTTCTGATCGGTCGGTGCGCACCACATGCATCGCATTTCAACATCAGTACACGGTCGGTGCGCACCAGTGTAGTGTCAGGACGTCCACACTCAGAACATATCACAAACTCATCGACATACGCCTGGATCTGGGACTGGATGGTCTCGGTGGTGAACTTTCCCTGAAAGATCACACGAGTCCCGTCGAATTTGCCGGCAGTTCCAAGTTCCCTCAGGAGATACTTCAGCAGGTGGGTCGGGTCTCGGTTGATGGTATCGGTGATCTCAAGAAAGTTTCTTAAAACGGTGGTTTTCCCTTCTATGATCGCATCTGCTTCCGGAACTGAGAAACGCACATCAGTCGTCAGGTAATCCGGCATCTGTTCGAATGCCCGGTCCAAGTTTCCTGCATAGTCCATCATTGAACCAGTTCCTGCCCCTTATCGATCACGATGCTGACCGGCGTTGGCAGTTTATATCCGGCACGCCTCATCGACTCCTTTGCGTGCTGGAACTGCTGTGGTCGCACCGATACCGTAAAGACGCGCTGCCCCGTGTGCACCCGTGCGGCAGTCCCGACCAGCTTCCCAAACGCATGCCGCATGCCACTTGACACCCGGTCAGCGCCTGCACCAGTCGCCTGTTTGTTCTCCCGAAGCACATGATGCGGGTATACGCGCAGTTTCATGTGGAAATTCGCACGTCCGGCTTCCCTGAGCAGATACCTGTTTGCGGTGATCCGTGCAGCTTCAAGCGCGTTGTGCCTCACCTGACACTGTTCTTTTGCGATTAAAGATATGGAAACTGGAAACTCATCCGTGAGGTTTCCCATGTCAAAACTTACGATGTGGCTGCCTGGGACGCCACCCATATACTCGCGGCGGGTGTATGGACGCTTAAATCGGCGGTACATTTTCGCGGGTTTGGTTACCATTTATATGCTCCTTTTTCTCTATACATAACGGTTTTGTGGTTATAAATGTTGGGATTGCCGAAAGCGTGATCGCTCCTCGAGTAAAACGCACAACCAACGCCCATCCACCATATCCACCATATTCACCCTACCTACCAATGATCAGTTTTGCAAGCGTCACAGGAGACCTGCGGGCGCACCACCTGATAAATTCGGTGTATGTCCTGTCCCCCCTGGCAGTTCGCATATATTCCATAAACAACCTTTTGTCCCGCCATAACGCCTTTAAAAACATGTCCCGATGACCATAAGCAAAGTTTGCAAACTTCAGTGCAGATTTTAGATCGTGATTAAACTCCTTTTCACACCTCGTCACATATTCCTGCAAGAATCTTTCAGAGAAATCACCGCTCTCGACAGCATCTGCCGCGACGTCTGCTGCTATCTCCCCGCTCTTCAGAGCATAATAGATCCCCTCGCCAAGAAACGGATCGACGAAACCGGCAGCATCGCCTGCCAAGAGCACACGTTCGCCATGTATTCTCCGCGGGTAGCCGCCAGCAGGAATTCTATAGCTGTTTATTCCACTTATCCTTCCTTCGATATCGATATTCTTCTGTGCCGAAACGTCCCTGACAAATCTGCTGAACGATCCCTTCAGGTTACGCGCTCGTGGCGAAAATTCGCCGATACCTATCGAGATGTGATCCCGCTTCGGAAATACCCATCCGTAACCCCGGTCTTCGATAAAATAAAATTCAACCAATCTGTCGTCGACACACTCGTCGACCACAGTTTCTCCGAGTTTTACCTCTGCTTCCAGACACATACCGATATCATCACCCCAGCGTGTTCGGATGCCTGATCTTCTCGCTACCGTACTGTTCACCCCGTCAGATCCGATGATCATCCTTGAACGGTACCGGTTTTCGGATGTAACCACATCCACACAGTCCCCTGTGAAAAGAACGTCTTTCACCCTCTCGCCCTCCTGAACCACGGCGCCCCCGTCCTCTGCTCTGCGGGCAAGCCAGTGATCAAGATTCTCCCGCCGCGTCATCACTGCGACCCGGTCACGAAGCGTCCCTGCAAAGTTTCGGTAATCCGGCAGAAAGAAGCGTGCACCGAATGTCTCGCGCTCGATCAGTTCTTTATCGATCCCACCGATGACATCCAGCGCTTTCTGAGAGACTGCACCGCCGCATATCTTGCTCCTCGGATATGTCGCCTTCTCAAGCATCAGCACAGAAAGTCCGCCTCTCGCAGCCCTCTCTGCGGCAATCGAACCTGCTGGACCGCCGCCGACGATGATCACGTCGTACATATCATCCCGCCGCGGCAAGTTCCTCGAAGTATCTTCCGACCAGATCAGCGTCAGCAATTCGCTCCTGTGATGTTCCGGAACCAGCCGCCTCTACCGGAAACGTGGGGGACTCCGTAAACTCCTGAGCAGCGGTTTCCGATACTTCGCGGATCGAAAACTCGGATCCGATGCCGGTGTACATCGTGAGGTCAAGGTTCGTGCCCTCGATGGACGCAACCGATGGCTCGCCATAGATATCACCGCTGCCGCCCGTGCCTGCCCCCTCGATCATATCGCCACCGCCACCGGTGCCGACATCGCCTTCACCCACGCCAAACACAGGCAGTTTCACGCCATCGACAGATCCAACCACAGAGAAATTCGCAACCGCAAGCGATACGATGAAGAGCGCAAGCAGGATGATCAAGATAACTCTCGATGTGATCCGTTTCCGGTTCAAAAACGACGAATATGCGATCTCATCCATCTCCGCTGTGACCATCTCTGCCAGATCGACAACCACCACATTCTCAATCCCGCGGTTGTCATAAGCGGTTTTCAAGGGCTCATCCAGTCCGGGATATGCGGCACCTACGGATGCGCAGACGCCATCGCGCCTTCTGCGTGTAAACATTGCAAGCAGGATCGAGATCGGCGCCATAGCCGCAATGGCGAGCAGGACCGCGCACACAGCAGGTACCGCAATCTCCATGCCGATCTCTGAGAACGTGATGATGTCGATGTCTACCAGCTCTGCGCAGATCTGGTGGACGCCGGTGAAGATGACGAGAGCGTACGATGCCATAAAGACGAGAATCACGTCAAGCATCGCATAATATCGCCCCAGTTTCCCGGAGAAACCGCCGAGTTCGGACAGCATCCCGGTGAATCGGTACATGCTGGATTCTCCCTCCACATCCATATTAACTGCTTCGCTTGCGTGCGGCAAGTTCGATCGCCCGCACAATGCTGCTCGTCGGATTGATCGTTGCCACCGGGATGCGTAAGATCTTCTCAACAGTCGGGCTTACGATCGGTGCGCATACGAGCGCTGATGCGCCGTCACGCTCGGCGCGAACCGCTGCTATGATCGCATCCTCCATCGTGGCTGCTGCATACTCTCGCACGACCACGCTCTCGCCCTCGATCAAGAGTTGCCTCTCTGTGATGCGGTCGAGTACCGGGCGGGCTGCAATGACCGCGATAAAGTTCTTCTCAGTCCCTTCGAGTTTTCGTATCGTCTTTACGATCTGCCGAAGCGTCTTCACATTCGGCTCGCGGCGCCCTTCGAGTATCTTGTACATCGTGCTTTGTGGAATCGAGGCGCATTCGCTGAATTCGAGGACGGTCATGCCAAGTTCCTCCCTTATCGTTCTCGAAAGCATACTCCGAAACCGCTCGTCTGATTCGAATACGGAAAGGATCACCCCGTCTGCTAACGCACCTGGCGTCGACGCTTGCGTTATCATACAATGATATAATGTTTCTGTGCGTTCATATACCTTCACATGACCGAGTACAAACAGTGTATCATCATCCGGGAGGATCTGAAACTCTCACGCGGGAAACTTGCGGTGCAGGTCGCACATGCTGCGGTGTCCGCGGCAGAGCAAGCAGATTCGAGCGACCGCAGGGCATGGAAGGATGGCGGGCAGAAGAAGATCGTGCTGCAGGTGAAGAATCTCTCAGAGATGTATGGGCTGAAGATGGACGCGGAAGCAGCAGGGCTTCCGGCATCACTGATCACGGACGCGGGTCTAACCGAGATACCGCCTGGCACTGTCACAGCACTTGGCATAGGACCTGGCAAGTCTGATAAACTGGACGCGGTCACAGGGGAGTTGCGGCTGGTGTAGGTGTTTGGGTCACCAAACTCCGTGCGACGCCCACACACAAGCGAATCGGGATCAATCATCATCAAAGCTAAACAGCTCCTCAATCGTCGTCTCCAGAACCTTTGCGACATCGTGAGCCAGCTTAAGCGACGGATTATACTTCCCCTTCTCGAGAAACACAATCGTCTCCCGCCTGACCCCGACCTTCTTCGCAAGCTCCTCCTGCGTCAGGTTGTATCGTGCCCGCAGCTCCTTGATTCTGGTATTCACGGGGCGTCGCCCCTCCGATTGTAATACCATCGAAGAATACTAAATAAAGACATTCCAATAATAAAAAGATAGGGTACAACATCACTATATCCAAGGTTCAATTCCCACATCATATTTATTAATTGAAGAAGAGCCATCGTTGCAATAAGAAGCCATAACGCATAGTAACCTGCCTTCCCACTGATTCCCATGAATCGCTCATCCGCAATTAAACCCAGTTTATCAGTTGCCGCTACACAAATAGCCGTAACAGTTGAGATAACTCCTATGAGAATCAGGGCAAAACCGATCCTGAAATAGGTGGTACCAGAAAGAAAGCTCATCATAAGAATACCGGCAAGCATCAATAGAACAGCAATACCTAAAAATCGCAAGATATCTCTGTCTTTTTTGAATTTCATCAAATCGCACCCCCCCTTCGGTTGTAATACCACCTGAGTATAACAAACGAAAACATTCCAACAAAGAAAATATCAGGTGAAACACTCTTATAGCTAAGATCTAATCTCCAGAACATAGCTATTGATTGAACAAGAGCCATGGTCGCAAGCAGAATCATGAACGCATGATAACCTGCCCTTTCGTTGACTCTCACAGACCTTTCATCCTGTATTAAATCTTCTTTTGGTCTTGCTGATGTATTGATGGCTATGATGATCGCAATAATCCCCGCGATGATCAGGACAGAACCGATCCCGAAATAGGTGGGACCGGAAAGAAAACTAATTATGAGGATGCCGGCGAGGATCGATAGAACGGCAATGCCTGAGAAACGCAGGATATCTTTGTCTCTTCTGAATTTCATCAAACCACGTCTCCTTTTCTGCTGTAGTGCCACCTGAGTACGCTCCACGAAATTGCCCCGACAAACAACGCCGCATAGTACATATCCACGAGTTCGATTCCGATCGACCATGCCCGATCCGACCAGAACAGGATGGTTACCGATATCAGAACCAGCCAGAACGCAGTATACCCTGCTTTTTCGTTGACTCTCGTGACCCGTTCGTCTGCCACGAGTTCTGTTTCCGGCTTTGTTGCGGCGTGTATTAATACGGCAAACATAAGCAACCCGGCAACGATCAAAACCAGACTAATGAAGAGCTGGTCTCTGGAAGGAGTTCCGAAGGACAGTATGGCAGCAGCCAGCACAACCACGCTTAGACTGACCCCCATACCAAACATAATATTCTTATCTTCTCGTATATTCATTCACACATCCCCCTTCCTGCTGTAGTAACAATGCGCAACCAGAAAACTCCCGATCATCACTCCGGAAACAGCGGCGATAACCAGACGGGCGGTCAACAGTTCCGGTCTGAATATACATACAAACGCCAGCGTCCCAACAGTCACGAATGTGAGACACCATGAGACGCTCAACGATTGTTTTGTAATTCTATTTGTTCGCTCATCAAATTCTATCTCGTCTACATGCTTATACCCCCGCCGCAGTCTGCGGACTGTTTCATAGAGCACCACGATCAGCCCGAAATGCAGACACCAGATCCAGAACTCGCCTTCCTGCATATTCTCACTTCTCCCAGATTCCCAACAATATGTTTCTCATACGACCTCACCCCTCCGGTTGTAGTGCCATCTAAATATGAAAAAAGAATATATTCCTACTAATATAACCATGAGGTACATATCCTTAAGTTCGAGGTTCAGTGACCAGATTTTGTCTGCCCAGAACATGAGCGCCACAGACAATATAATCAGCCAGCCCGCAGTATAACCGGCTTTTTCATTGATTCTCGTAACCCTTTCATCCGCTACGAGTTCTGTTTTTGGTTTTGTTGTCGTTGCGGCATACAATGCTGCAATGAATATGAATAACCCGGCAATAATTAAATTTATTCCAACCAATAACAGTGCTTTGGAATATGTCTGGAACTGGGACGCAAGCACGCCCAATAGAACCGACATCAGGCCGATTCCTGAAGCGAGTAAAATCTTTTTATTTGTTCTTATTTTCATCCGAATCTCCCCCAATCTCACATAATCAAAAAAAGTGCAGAGTCACACAAGCGACTCTGCTACTCTTAACGTCTCTTCTTTCGTAATTGTGCCTGAGAGAGAATACTCGATACCATCAACGCCCCACCTGAGCGTATTTAAGAAACCGAGCTCAGACCCAAACTCTCCGTTAGTGCCGTTGATGCTCACCACTTCCGGATCACTTATCTCCATAATATTGTCAGAATCGCTGACCCACTCTGAGATGTGAAACAACTTTGTGTCATCCGTGTACATCAGCGACACTCTGTCTTCACCAAACACCACAGCACTGTCGAATTCACATCCATCAGGCAGGTATGATGGAGTCTTCAGATCGAAAGTGAGATTGCCCCTTGCTTCCTCAAGCGTCATCTCTTGGGGAATCTTATCTTCAAACGATCTCCCCACAATAAAGGAATCCTCTACTATAATTTCACCGACAGGAATGCCTGTATCGAACCCTGTAGCGAACGTTATATCCACAACAACAGTATCCTCCGAGACTTCGAATATGAACTCGCTGTCCGGAATTCCTGTGTTGAATGTTATATTCTTGTATTCAGTCTTCACCGCGAGATTTCCGTCCGGATCGTATATCTCCATCTTAAGAAGCGTCCAGTTTTCGCAATCGACCCACGCACGAGTATTGGTGATATTATGCACACGCTCGTTTTCATCTCTGGGTGTTATATTGAGCACATAAGCACTCCGCTCATTGACACTCTCGGTGCCCTTGTATGATATGTCAGTCTCATTCAGTAGACTCTTGATGACCTCGGTGTAGTCCATACCAAAGGGCTCGCATTCCGTCTCCATGAGTTCCATCTTTGTTACCAGATTCTTTGCAGGATCGTACGTCAAGATCGTGCTGCCATTCGTGACCTTTACCGTGCCTGCAAGTTCGGCTGGTTCGATGTATTCGAAACGACTTTTATCAGGTGGTTTAGTCATCATCAACGCCCGCATGGTTGTGGTTTCTCCGCCATGCGACGATATCATAACCATCGTGGCTGAGAAGTCCACAATCTCTGCCTGTTTTGCCTCCATCATGGACGCGATCTCGTCTGCGGACATCTCAGAGATCTGGTCGGTGCACCCGCTGGTAAGCACGGCTGCAAGAACCAGCAGGGCGATTGTTATCTGTTTCGTATCTCTCTTCATCTGGTTTCATCCTCCGATATTGTTTCTGTTCTTGAAGTTACTTATTTCTAACTCCATGTTAGATATAGATAACACTATGGTATAAAAAAGTTTCGGAACTACGCCTGGCGGTCGCGGTTGCATCATCCCACGTCCATTGACTTGCAATGGTGGCTACATCACAACTTATCAAGTTCAGGATATGGCGCCGGCTATGATTCCAAATGCGACTACCAGAAGAACGGCTATTAAAATACCTATTATAAGCGTAACGACCCCATAAACAGTAATCTACCCGTAATGACCACAAATAGTCCAGAATGGGGTTATTTCATCGTTTGACATCGATTTATGAATTAACCACCCTATTCCGCATGGGACCAACATAAAATTCAGAGAAATTGCCCCAACTATTACATAACCAATATTTGGCTCTTTAATCGTTATTATTTCACCAGTCATACACGATCACCTCAAATATCATCTCTCCATGAGTCTTTCTGGGAAACTGATAAAACTTTCCACCCCGGGAGAATTGCCAACCCATGCGTTGGCGCCGGATTAAGACTCTGGTTATCGGTACGGCATCTATGTACCGCCGAGATCAAAGCCCGAGAACCTCTTCCATGCCGTGCACCCCAATCGGCGCGTCCATCACCCACCGCGCGGCTTTGACCGCACCGCCTGCGAACGCCTGCCTGCTGTGCGCCTGATGCTTAATCTCGATCCGCTCGCCATCTCCTGCAAATAGCACGAGATGATCACCGATGATGTCGCCGCCCCTGATCGCGTGGATGCCGATCTCATCGCCCCTCGGAGCGAGTCCCTCACGCCCGTAGACCAGTTCTTTGCCTCCAATCGCCTTGCTGATCACGTCGGCCGCATGCATCGCTGTTCCTGACGGCGCATCCTTCTTGTGGCGGTGGTGCGCCTCAACGATCTCGATATCCCAATCGCCGATGTATGCGGCGGCTTCTGCAAGTAATTTCCAGAAGACGTTGACTCCTACCGAGAAGTTAGGCGCAATCACGGCAGGGACGTTTCCGGATATGATCCCTGCGATCTCCGCCTGATACGGTTCGAGACCGGTCGTCCCGAGAACGATTGCAACGCCGTTCCCTACAGCAGCCCTGACGTTTCCGACAGCGGCATCCGCGATCGTGAAGTCGATCAGGAC
>CBDAFH010000119.1:0-7322 GCA_965195165.1 uncultured ANME-2 cluster archaeon
CTCTTGAATTGGGTAGCGTCCGTCGATGACTGTAGTACCGGGAAACCGACTGCATATATCATCCCGATCGAAAGCATAACGATTCCGAATATGATTACGTATCCGATTACCTCTGAGACTGCTCTGTTCGATTCAATCGCAGGCCCGGTCGAACGAAACGGATCCCCTCTAAGCACATCCTGAATCGCATCGAGCACATGACGCCCGTTCTTCCGCACTGTAGATATATAACCGCGGATACTACAAAATACATCTGCCCCTCCAGTGGTTCGGAAGGTGCCTGAGATCTTCTGCCTCAGTTTCACCATGTGTACGGCTCCCGTTCAGCCTGGTTATTGTCAAACGGTACGTCAAAGTCGTACATAAATGCCAGCACTTCCCGTTTATGGCCATCTAACCTATCAAGCAGATTTTTGGGCGGAGATTGTTTGACCCTGCCCCTCTTTCCAGGTTCTTTTTGAGGTGGTGGGTTTAGTTTGAATCCCTCCGCAATGATCTTATCATAACGCACTTCAAACTCCTCGATCTCCTCGGAATCAAGATCATCTTTGTACAGCCTGGCTTGATCCACCTCTTTCTTGATATCAAGCAAGCATCGGCTCATATCTTTTGCCCATTCCTGTTCATACTGTTCGTGAACGAATGTGAGGTCTCTCAGGTGGTGTGCATTGCAAAGGGCATGTGTTACACCAGTATAACTGAAATAGGGTCTCCAGTGATCGTGCACAGCAACTCCTTCGAATTCTGATAAAATCTCCATCGCGTCCATCGCATTCTTGCCACGCTTCGAATGCACACCATAATACGTTAAATTCGAAGTGCTGGCAACATGTAGCCAGTTCAGCTTACCCTCCACTCGCAAACCAGTTTCATCGAAATTAACTACATGAGCGTTTATAAACAGCTCTTTAATCGCATCATTGGCTGGTTTTACGTTCTCTGCACATGTTGCATTTGCCCGGAGGATGATCGCCTCCGTTGGGCGATGATCGAAAATATCCTCGAAAAAGTCTCCGATGCGTTCCAACGGGATGAACTGGTAGTTGTTCTGGTAGACCGCCATCGCCCTGATGCGGCTGCCATATTGCACCGATCGCGGTGACATCTGGTGGAAATAAAGCCATGTTGCGTGCACTGCAATGAGGACATGTCTTGATCTCTGCTTGATGTTCAGTTACTTCGATCTTTACGGGTGGAATGTCGAAGACCTGTCGTCTCTGATGATCTTCCGCTTAAACATCTTCAAGAGTTGCGCCGCACACGGCGCATCGATCTGCAACGTGCACTTCTATGTGACCTGGTTCTTCCACCGGATTTAGTGTGTGACCAACATGCCCCTCCTGCCCGCCGTTTTTCTTGTTGCCCGGTTTTCTCTGGCTTTTGGTGCGGGGTGTCTTTTTGAACCCATCGCTGGAAGGGGGCTTGCTGCTGTTTTTGCTGTTCTTGTTCAGTTGATCTTGCAAGGCTTGCAGCTGATCCTGCAGGGTCTGTAATTCCAAGGCGAGGTAATCGAATAATTGAATGGTAGCCTCTTCCCCTTGCCGGTAAGCAGCACGAATCTCATCGCGAGTAGGTCTGCACATCGTGTTCTCCATCCATCAAACGAAATATTTTATTTACAACCATTACGATGGGAAATATAATCTCATTAATAATAAATTTTGTGGTGGGGGTGAGTAGTTACAAATATCCGACTTCGGAGTCGCCTTCGATCGTCACCAGGCGTTCCATCTTCTCAACTTCCGCCGTTTCAGGAATCAGGTTTCCGATACAGAGCGCCGGGTGTGTGTTGTTCGGGATATATTTCGGATCTGCGGTCGTGCTGTTCAGGTACTGAAGCGAGACATTGTACCAGTATGTTCGCATGATGTCCAGCCCGAGCAGACATCTGGCCCGTGTTGCATTGTCGCGGTACGTCGAGTTTAATTTCTTTATCTTATTTTCGTCTAAAATGCCGGCTCTGCCGCGATTTAACAGTTCTGAAAAGTTGGTGGGGTTTCGTTTGTTCGTTGCAAGCCCGATCCGGCAGGCATCATCCGGCGCATCCTCCCAGGATGCCGCCCTGACCGGGTGTACCATTGCCCCACCATCCGGTATCCTCTGCAAGAATCATGGCGGTCCGGTACGCTACCGGCTGGAAATCGGTACTCTGGGTCTGGAACGGCGCGAATATCGAAGGGATCCGCATCATGAGGTATGCGAAGGTGAGTAGAAATATAGAAATAGCGGCAAGAAAATCAAGACTAACCTGTGCACGGTTATCCGACTGCACACCTTTAACTCCACCACGCCTCATCATCGTGAAATATAATATGGTCGGGAGATTATTAAAAGTTGCGCAGGAGGTGGATTCCGGAATTACCGCGTAACGCGTGGCAAACAGGTAACCCCCAATCTGTGTAATTCACAAGTTACCCGAGCACATTCCCAGGGTTTGCCAGAAAATAACCTGTTGAAATTCGTGAAATTCGTGATAGAATCGGCAAATTTATAGTCCGCAGAAACAGAATGCCAACCATGTCAATAACAACCAGAGATCCGAGTGGATGCGTCGGCGTTCCCGAAACGATGATCGCGCAGATGGGGGAGCTCGAAAAAGACCTGTTCCTGAAGCTCTTGAAGGTGACTGAGGCCGGAGCGGTCGCTGCTGCGCGATGGATCGGTCTCGGGGATCGACATGCCGCGGACGATGCCGCGGTCGAGGCGATGCGCAGGGTGCTGGCACGGTTCGATATCGATGGTGAGGTCGTCATCGGCGAGGGCGAGCGGGATGAGGCGCCGATGCTCTATATCGGCGAGAAGGTCGGAACCGGAAAAGGTCCCAAGGTCGATATAGCGGTCGATCCGCTCGAGGGCACGAATCTTGCAGCAGAGAACCAGTTCGGAGCGGTCGCGGTGATGGCGATGTCTGAAGCAGGCGGTCTCAGGTACGCGCCGGACATCTATCTGGATAAACTGATCGTCGGTCCTGAAGTGGTGCGGTACGAGAAGACGAGCGGGAAACGGCTTGATATCGATGCTCCGCCTGAATACAACCTTGGTATCGTTGCAGATGCGCTGCACCGCAATGTCGAGGACTTAATCGTGGTGGTGCTCGACAGGCCCAGGCACAAGGAACTGATAAAAGAACTGCGTGACCTCGGCACAACGGTTAGGCTTGTTACGGACGGCGATCTGATGCCAGGCGTAGCAGCAGGCATCCGTGGCACCAATGTCCATGTCGGCATGGGCATCGGGGCAGCACCAGAGGGCGTGCTGACCGCAGCAGCGCTTCGGACTACCGGCGGAAAGATCATCAGCAGATTCGTCCTGCCGGCAAAGGCGAACCAGAAGAGCGAGGAAGAGATACAGAAGGAATCCGATGAATTCATGCCGAGACTGCTTGATATGGGTATCACCGATCTCGATAAGATTCTCTACACCGAAGACTTAGCTCCCGGAAAAGACATCATATTTTCGGCAACAGGCGTGACAGAGAGCGATCTATTCCATGGTGTCAACTTCTTTGAGAACGATGGTGCAAGACTGCGGTCGGTCGTGATGGGCTCTGGCTCCGGGATCATCCGCTTCATCGACAGCATCTATGTCATCGACAAGGAAGTAACACCGATCCGGCTGCGGTAGCAATGAACATCGGCATCGCGATCACTGACCAAAACGACTGGACAACCCGCGCTCTTGCCAGGTCGGTACGGAATAGGGGCGCAGAGCCGGTCCCGTTCAGGTTGAGCGAGATCGCATCATACACGTTTGATTTTTCCACAATAGGTGACGTAGATGCCGTCATCGTGCGCGATCTCGGAGCCGGCGCATTCGAAGAGGTATCATTCAAGTTTGATCTGCTGCGAATCCTTGAAAAGAAGATGCCGGTCATAAACACTTCCGAATCGATCCAGAACGCTGCAAACAAGTACTATTCACTCCATCTGCTGAAAAAGGCAGGTCTTCCCGTGCCAGAGACTGTTGTTACCTCTGATGCTGATGTTGCGATGGATACGCTCGATAGATGGGGCGAGGCAGTTACAAAACCGATTTTCGGGTACAAAGGTATCGGCATCAGACGTTTCCAGAGAGGCTCTGATCTTTATGACTCGAATCGTGAAATAATTGAAGAGATACTCTCTGAAAGGGGCGTACTGTATCTCCAGGAGTTCATACCGATCGAGAGGGACATACGGGCGTTCGTTGTCGGGGACTGGGTCGCTGGCGCGATCTACCGGTACGCCCAAAACGGATGGATCACCAACCTGAGCCAGGGCGGAACGCCGGAGCGGTGTCTGCTCAATTCGGAGCAGGAGGGGGCGTCTATTCTGGCGTCAGAGGTCATCGGCACCGCTTTTGCAGGCGTGGACATCGCGGAAACCGATGATGGTTTTCTGATCCTCGAGGTCAATGGCACGCCGTCAGGGAAGGGGATATACGATGCGTGCGGAGTGGACGTCACCGGGGATATCGTGGATCACCTGATCTCGGTCTCGGGTTAGCTGCCGCAACTTAAGTCCGGGGTTCGGTGACTTCGGAGATCGATAGGATTGATGTCAGAGGTCAGGTCGAATCGGGCGGGTGACACGTTTTATGGGGTAGATCGAAAAACTTAATGTAGAAGAAGAGTGAAAATGGGATGTGATGATTGAAGTTTGTCCAGAAGGATATATAGATGGTTCAGTTCAGATATGACACTAAATAGTGAGATTAATTTACGTATAAGGGGTTGAAAATGGTCAATTATATCAAAGAAGTAATAATTAAGATAGATTTACCTGAGACTTTTGAGTTCTCTGAAACAAATATGCCAAAAGAAATTGGAAAGGAAGTACTAAAAAGATTTCCAATTCCTGAACCAAAGACAATACAAGGAAAAGAATTGCAATTTTCTGGTAAAGAATTCGTTCAAAAAGATTTAGAAGAAAAAGAATGGCATTTTTTTGATTCTAATCGTGAAAAAGAATTGGTTTTTGTAAAAAATGCCTTTTTTATTTCTTATAAAAAGTACGAAGAATTTAAAAAACTGATGGAGGATTGGAGTTCAATTATTAATGTAATCTTCGATAAATATCCAGAGATCCAAGTTAATAGAATTGGACTCAGGTATATTAATCATATACAATTAGACAAAGATAAAAATAAATGGAAAGATGTAATCAATGAAAAATTAGTGCATAATTTTCAATTGGGGTTAGATAACATTTCAAGAGGTTTTAGTATTATTAACTTAAATGAAAAGGGAATCAAAACCAACTTTCAATATGGGATACACAATCCTGATTTTCCATCACCTATAAAAAATAATCTATTTATATTGGATTTTGATGTTTTTTCTGAAGGCATTCTAACAAAAAAAGATATTTTGGAAAACACAGACACTTTCCATGATATGATAAAAAGTTTATTCTCTTTATCCACAAGTGATTAAAATGAGTCAGGACAAAATTTTTTATGAGGAGTATTCAGGACCTGAAAATAAAACTGCCGCCAGTAAAGAGGTTTCTGAACACACTACCTTAGAAATCGAAGAAAAAAGGTATGGTCTCAATAAGCCACAACGGATAATTCTTAGTGGGAAATTAAAACATGGCGAAGACAATTGAAGTTAATTCTGTATATGTAGAACGGGTCTCTCAAGGAGATTTAATTAAAGATGTCGAATTTATTGAGTATGCAATAGAGAAAAATGGTAACATTGAAGTATCTAAAATAAACTTTCCTTTAATCATTGTTTTAACCCAAGATTGCGACTTAAATCAAGACCATAAGTTCAGGAAAAGCGACTCTCCAAAATCAACACAGGATAAACAATTGATGTCAATTCTTGTTGCGCCAATTTATAATGTCGAACATTTTTATGATGGAAAACATCTTTCAGAAATTGGACTTAATATGGAACCTTTCGAGAACAGACCTAAGAAGACAAAAAACAAATTATTTATTGATAACGAAATTCCTCGTTATCACAATTTAAGATTTCCTGATGATGTTCCCCTTGTTGAATCAGTTATTGATTTCAAACATTATTTTTCTGTAAATGTATTATACATTGAAAAATTAAAAAAAACAAATTTTGTTGGTAAAGTTTCAGAATTATACCGAGAAGACATTTCTCATAGGTTCTCTGCCTTTTTATCACGGATAGGCCTTCCTGATTAACGCCCCTAACTATAACATAGTTTATGTGGCTCGCACCTCCGGCGCTCGCCCAAATCTATCTGCGCCCCCACGCATCTGCCCACGGCTCACCCCGTTGCACGACATCCACCCCACGGATGCTCCGCAATTTATTGCGTGGTGGCACGGTCGGGACTTCGCGAGACTGGCACATCGGACGTGGGGGTCGGTTGGGTCGCATGGACATGCGGGAGGCGTGCCGGGTGGACGTCACCGGGGATATCGTGGATCACCTGATCTCGGACTTCAAGTTTTGAATCTGAAAACAGACCAGTCAGAACCAGAGCACCAGACAAAGTGCCCGCCTCCGCGGTGGCGAAACAATAAATATCATGCCGCGCATCCCATACATCGGAAGAATTCACCATGCCACTAAACATCGGAATGCTACTGATCTGGATCTCATTTGCAAGCTGTCTCGGCGCTGTAATCTATGGGACCTGGTATTATTTCAGCAGGAACCCCAATATGCGCCTTGCGTCCCGGAGGTTCGAGATGATAAGTCTTGGTACGTGCACTCTTGCCACTATGCTGCTCATGTACTATCTGCTGGAGGTCAGGGCGTACTACCTGTACGTGTATCGATTTTCCTGCGAGACCTTCCCGCTGCTCTACAAGGTATCAGCGTTCTGGGCTGGACAGGAAGGTTCGCTCTTTATATGGGCGTGGTTTACGCTTGTGTGCGTAGCACTGGTGCGGATGCGTGCTGATGATCGGATCGGCGAGATCGTGAGGATCGCGGGTCTTTCTGTGGCGGCGTTCTTCATTCTCCTGCTTGTCATCAAAAGTCCGTTTGCACTTATTTATGGGATCGATAATCAGACATGGAACCTCCTTTCAACGAATACCGAAATCTTGAAAGCCCCCTACTCGGTGATCGAGAGTTACCATGCGCAGGGCATGAACCCGCTGCTCCGCAACCCGTGGATGGTGATCCACCCGCCGGTGGTCTTCATGGGATATGCTACCGCGGTGATACCGTTTGGGGCTGCTGCTGGCTACCTCTTGACCAATGACAAGCGGTGGATGAAGATCGCCGAGCCGTGGAGTAGGGTTACGTGGCTCTTCATGACGCTCGGCATCGGCATCGGCGGGTTCTGGGCTTACGAGGTTCTCGGATGGGGTGCATGGTACTGGGGCTGGGACCCTGTGGAGACATC
>CBDAFH010000120.1:0-2738 GCA_965195165.1 uncultured ANME-2 cluster archaeon
CCGTTCATACGCACACTT
The DNA here is from genome assembly GCA_965195165.1 of uncultured ANME-2 cluster archaeon. GTDB lineage: Archaea > Halobacteriota > Methanosarcinia > Methanosarcinales > Methanogasteraceae > Methanogaster_A. The sequence goes on from CBDAFH010000120.1 coordinate 19, forward strand.
GTGGCAATAACCGTAATTAAGATCTTCGCACAACCACAGAAACTACAGCAACTACAGCAACCAGAACAATCACAACAACCGGGACAACCACAATGATCATTGGAATCGATGACACCGACTCACGGAGCGACGGCGGCTGCACCACATACATAGCAGCAGTATTAGTGGAGAAACTCAAGAAATATGGTGATCTGGTAGATTACCCGCTGTTGATCCGGTTAAATCCAAACATCAGGTACAAGACGAGGGGGAACGGAGCGGTTGCCATTAATATCGAGATAGATGGGGCAAGCGAAGCAGATGAGGTGAAAAAGATTGTTCTGGATGAAGTGAGGTCGCAGTCGAAGTTATCCGACGAGAACACAAACCCAGGGGTGGTGTTTCTCGATGATACACCTCCTGACATGAGAAACGAGCTCGGATCATTTTCCAGACGTGCGATGCAGGATATCCTCCAGATAAAGGATGCGAAAGATCTGATAAACAGGCACGACATTGACTCCTGCGGATTTAAGAACGGACGCGGTCTCATCGGCGCGCTCGCTGCAGCCACTGTCGCATCAAACGGCATCCCGGACCACACATTCGAGTTGATCGCATACCGAAGACCGGCTCAGATCGGCACGCCGAGAGAGGTCGATGCCGGGAGCATCCGGGACGCGGACCTGCGAACATATCCGCGGACATGGGACACCGTTGACATCGCAAACAATGCGGTCGTCTGCGTCCCGCGTGGACGCGATCCTGTCCTCTTTGGAATCCGCGGGGAAGCAGACGGGGTTATCGATGCCAAAGGTCACATCAGGTCAGAGCCGATCGAGCGCTCGGTCTTGTTCAGGACGAATCAGGGAACCGACATGCATCTGATGCGATCGACGATCGACCGGACGCGTGGCGGGCGTTCATATATCTTACGAGGCGTGGTCTCTTCCGCGCCGCAAACGATTCATGGCGGGCACGTCATCTTCGAAATTGCAGACCCGCAGTCAGGATCAGGGATCGATTGCGCCGCGTTTGAGCCGACAAAGAACTTTCGGGAGATCATCAGGCAACTGGCTGTGGGGGACCGGGTTGTCGTCTGCGGAAGTGTGGATGACAGGACAGTCCATCTCGAGAAGATAAAAATCGAGCATCTAACTGCTCTCTACGAGACCAGAAATCCGGTCTGCGCCTGCGGAAGACGCATGAAATCGGCTGGCGTCGGGCAGGGTTACCGTTGCAAGCGATGCAGAACTGTGTCTCTTGTGCCTGATCACGTGCCGATTGAGCGCAGTCTCGGATGCGGTTGGTACGAGGTCCCGCCGTCTGCGAGACGGCACATCGCAAAGCCGCTCGTGCGATGCGCCGCCGGAGAGGCGCGTCTGGTGCATCCGGGCAGGTGACCAGACCGCAAGTTTAATATTAAATAATGACAACATGATTTAATTGCATGACATTCCTTCTCCAGAGCAAACGGGATGCAACGAAATTCCAGATTCTCGTTGAGGTCGCATCGCATCAGCCGAATGTGCGCCAGAGCGAGATTGCGCACACACTCGGGATTACGCCGCAGGCGGTCTCTGAATATCTAAAGGAACTGGTGAACCAGGGGTTTGTGTACAGCGACGGGCGTGTCAGGTACAAGGCGACCGCGAAAGGGGTCGAATGGATAACCGAACACGCATTCTCACTTCGGCGGTATGCGCGATTCGTACTTGAGGAGGTTGTTAGCCAGGTTGCGGTCTGGACTGCGATCGCTGACGAACCCTTGCAGGCGGGTACGCGGATTCACCTGTACATGCAAGGCGGGCTCCTGTACGCATCCACGAAACATGAAACAAGCGCAACGGGCAAGGTCAGCTCAGATGTGCAAAAAGGAAGGGACGTCGGTGTTACCGATCTGAAAGGAATCATCGAGCTTCCGGATGTCAGGATCGTTATCGGGAAGGTGCCGAGAGTCCATCGCGGGGGTTCTACTGCTGTCAATTACCAGATGCTTAAAAAACTTGTGGAAGCGGATCGTTTCATTGCTGTGATCGGTGTTGAGGCGTTGATCGCCCTGAAAAATATCGGGATCGATGCAGATGTGATGTTCGGCGCAAAGGAGGCGGTGATCGAAGCAGCGTGGCACGGAGTGTCCTCTTTCGTGCTCTCAGTGGACGATGAACTCCCTTCGCTTTTAAAGCGGCTGGAGGCAGAGGGGATAGAATACGAACTGCACGATCTGAAGGCGTAGTGCCCCAATAATTCAGTTCATACCGGACCAGCCAGTGGGTGGGTCTCGGCATCGTCAGGAATTGGTGATTGGTTGGTACTGAATCGCCTGGAGGCGATACCATAAAACAGATAGCACACCCGAAACCCCTGTCCGCGGATGAAATACTTGCAGAAGTCGCAGGTATCATAGCAAGCTACCTTCCTGATGCACGGATCTTCCTTTTCGGGTCAAGAGCGAAAGGAGATGCCAGAGAGACCTCTGATTTCGACATAGCAGTCGACTCAGGATCAAAAATAGCGCTTGGTGTGATCGCAAGAATAAAAGACGAGATCGATGAACTGCGCACCCTCAAGAGCATAGACATAATCGATCTGAATCGGGTGAATCCGGAGTTTAAAACAATTATACGCAAAAGCAGGGTGAATATCTATGATCGAGGCAAAACTGCAACTTGAAAATCTCGAGAATGCAACGGAAAAAGATCGGAAGAGCACACGTCTGAACTCCAGTCACATGTCAGAAT
>CBDAFH010000121.1:0-8945 GCA_965195165.1 uncultured ANME-2 cluster archaeon
CCTGAAAAATGTCCTATCGGGATCGCGGGTTTTCCTATGGTATCTCTAAAGCCGAATGTCCCTTTGCAAAGTTCCACGATCCTTTGCAATGCGATCTCTACTTTTCCGGTGTCAGCACCAGCAGTCTGGTAGGTAACGTAATCATCCATATTCTACTGATGCAATCTGAAAAACTAAAAGGGTATTGATCCTGATATTCTATGATCTCCGACCGGCAGTGAGGGTTTTGTACACAATTTTGTGCACGGTTATTAGGAGGTGATCCAGCCGCAGATTCCCCTACGGCTACCTTGTTACGACTTAACCCTCCTTGCGAAGCCCAGATTCGAATCCCCCATCAGGAAGACCCTCATCCAAACCTCACTCAGATGGTTTGACGGGCGGTGTGTGCAAGGAGCAGGGACGTATTCACCGCGCTGTGTTGAAACGCGATTACTACGGATTCCAGCTTCATGAGGGCGAGTTGCAGCCCTCAATCCGGACTTCGATTGGGTTTAGGAGATTGCCTTCACCTTTCGGTGTTGATTCCCATTGTCCCAACCATTGTAGCCCGCGTGTAGCCCGGGAGTTTCGGAGCATACTGACCTACCGTAACCCGCTCCTTCCTCCGCTTTAGCAGCGGCGGTCCCCACAAAGTACCCATCGCCCCGAAGGGCATGCTGGCAACTGTGGGCACGGGTCTCGCTCGTTGCCTGACTTAACAGGATGCTTCACAGTACGAACTGACGACGGCCATGCACTTCCTCTCAGCGGATCTGGTAAGGTCTTCAGCCTGACCTTCATGCTGCTGTCTCCCCCGGTAAGATTTCCGGCGTTGAATCCAATTAAACCGCAGGCTCCACCCGTTGTAGTGCTCCCCCGCCAATTCCTTTAAGTTTCAGTCTTGCGACCGTACTTCCCAGGTGGCTCGCTTCACGGCTTCCCTACGGCACCAGATACGGTCACACCGTACCTGACACATAGCGAGCATCGTTTACGGCTGGGACTACCCGGGTATCTAATCCGGTTTGCGCCCCCAGCTTTCGTCCCTCACCGTCAGACCCGTTCTGGTAAGACGCCTTCGCCACAGATGGTCCCCCAGGGATTACAAGATTTCACTCCTACCCCTGAAGTACCTCTTACCTCTCCCGGTCTCAAGTTCGACAGTATCCCTTGGCAGTCTGATTGTTAAGCAACCAGATTTCCCAGAGGACTTATCGAACCGGCTACGGACCCTTTAGACCCAATAATAGCGGCTACCACTCGGGCCGCCGGTGTTACCGCGGCGGCTGGCACCGGTCTTACCCGGCCCTTGCTATCTTGTGCGTTTTAGGCACAAGGACAGCCAGTATTAGATACTGGCACTCGGAGTTCCCTTATCATGCTTTCGCACATTGTAAAGGTTTCGCGCCTGCTGCACCCCGTAGGGCCTGGATTCGTGTCTCAGAATCCATCTCCGGGCTCTTGCTCTCACAACCCGTACCCGTCGTCGGCTAGTAGGTACGTTACACCCACTACAACCTGATAGGCCGCAGACCCATCCTTGGGCGCCGGAGCTTTGGATCAAGGCGCATTCCAGCATCCCTGATCTATCCGGTATTATCCCCAGTTTCCCGGGGTTATTCCAGTCCCAAGGGTAGGTTATCCACGTGTTACTGAGCAGTCCGCCAAGGTTTCCGAAGAAACCTTTAGACTCGCATGGCTTAATCGAACTCCGATAGCAGTAACCTCTGGCAGGATCAACCAGAATTGAAGCACACATTTGGAATTGATAGGTTTTCACTACCGATCGGAATTAACCAAATATCAGGACCAATGTCAGACGGAACGATCTTCCGTCTCCATCAAATACAACGTGGTCAGAATGTCTGACCACGAAAATGGAGGTGATAGCATAACATCAGCAGCCGTTGTATATAAAGATTTCTGATATCGTCGCGTCTATGTTCAATCTCCGCCCACACTTTTGCCGAGAGAATCTATGAAATCTTCTGCAGCACCGCGAAGCTGACAGCCACCATCCACTCAAATTACCTCCGACATCCGCTTCTCTGCCCTTCTCTGTACCTCATCGAAGAGATTTCTCCCATGCGAATCGATTCCGACGATGAGCGGTCCGAAATCACGTATCTCCAGCACCCAGACCGCTTCTGCCATGCCAAGATCGATCCAGTGCACGCTGTGCACCGCGCTAATATGATCTGCTGCCACTGCCGCGCACCCGCCGGTGTATGCAAGATACGCGCACCGATCCCGCATCGCATCAGCGATCGACATCCCACCCTTGCCAATTATGGCATGGACGCCAAATCGATCCAGAATATCTGGGGTCTGTGAGTTCAACCGGCTGCTCGTGGTGGGACCTGCCGCGATCACCTCCCACGACCTATCCACCCCTCTGACAATCGGTCCGCAGTGGTAGATCACGGCATTCTCAAGATCGAACGGAATTTCTGATGCATCTGATGCCGCCAGTATGCGGCTGCACGCCCGATCCCTAACCGTCGTGACCGTCCCGTTCAGGTACACAAGATCACCTGCGCGCAACCTAGTAACATCGGAGATGGTAAGCGGGGTACTCAGGTGGTGGGTGGTCATGGTACTCTCTCTGGCACGGCGGGTTAAAAGATTGTTTGCGGTAGACCGATCGGACTTTTTGCGGGATATTGCCGTATCTGGGGTGGAAGATAGGTTATTGGATCACAATATCCGGGCTGGCGACTTGGCACCAGAACAATCTTTAAGTATGGTGTACAACTATGGACATTATTGTACAAAGTTATACGGTGAACGCGATGATAACCCCAAACCCCCAGGAACTGACCCAACTTCTCGAGTCGATAGAACCGCCCGCGATCGTCCAGTTGATCGCAAAAACGACCGCGCGGTGCACGCCTATCGACCTGTACACCGTGCTGAGATCAGAGAACCCGAAATACTCCTATTTACTCGAGTCTGTGGAAAAGGAGAAGCATCATGCACGGTTCTCGTTCGTGGGCTCCGATCCGGACGCGGTCATCACGATAAGGGGGAGAGATATCTCGTTCTCGTACGAGCGATCGACGCCGCTTACCAGGCAGATCGAGGCAGATTTATCAGACCTGCACGAGAGTGGCGTGATACGTCCGGAATACGACGTTCTGGATGCGTTAAAACCGATCATGCCGCGTGTACCATACATCTGCACGAAAAACTTCGAGCGGCAGGTGTTTTCTGGAGGTGCGATCGGATATCATGGTTACGACATCGTATACGACTGCTGGATGGATATCGGACGACGCGATCATGCAACAACACCGGATGCGCAGTTCATACTCACTACACATACCGTTGTCTTCGATCATCTTACCGGCGAGGTTTATATCATCTTAACTCCATTTTTACAGGATTTTAGCGGAGATGAGATCGCGAGAATGTACCGGAACGCCGAATCCGATGCAGCGGCTATGATCTCAACTATCAGAAAGGCGGAAGAGATTAATTCAGGAGGGCAGACCTCTGGTGGTGGGCATGGTCAGATGACGATGACCGCGAATGTGGGGCAGGACGAGTTCGAGACGATGGTTGGAATAGCGAAGCAGCACATCGTCGATGGCGACATCTTCCAGGTCGTGCTGTCCAGACGATACGAGGCGATGAACACGTACATCCCGGTAGAACTGTACAGGAGGTTACGAGATGTCAATCCAAGCCCGTACATGTATCTATTTGAATTCGGGGAGACTAAAATCGTTGGTGCGAGCCCTGAAACGCTCTTCACAGTCCACAACCGGAAATTGATCACCAACCCGATCGCTGGCACCTGCCCGCGGGGCGAGACCGATGCAGAAGACGCCGAACTCGGCAGAAAACTGCTGAACGATGAAAAGGAGCGGGCAGAGCATGTGATGCTTGTAGATCTCGGCAGAAACGATGTGCGGATGGTATCGAAGCCGGGAACGGTTCGGGTCGAGGATTTCATGACTGTGCGGAAGTACTCGCATCTCCAGCACATCGAGAGCACGGTTACAGGAATACTACGCGACGACGCTGATGCGTTCGATGCGACACGTGCGATCTTTCCCGCGGGCACGCTATCCGGTGCGCCGAAGATCCGTGCGATGGAGATCATCGACGCACTCGAGAAAGATGCCCGCGGGATTTACGGCGGCGGAGTTGGCTATTACACATGGAACAGGGATGCTGACTTCGCAATCGTGATCAGGACGATTGTGCTTTCCGGAGACAGGATGCTAATCCAGGCAGGGGCTGGAATCGTTGCTGACTCGGATCCAACGTACGAATATCTGGAGACCGAGCGCAAGATGGCTGCGATGATGAAGGTGATCAAATGAAGATAGTGTTCGTGAACAACAAGGACTCGTTCGTCTGGAATCTTGTCGAGTATGTCTCGATCTTCGAGCCGGATACCGTGGTCGTCCCGAACACGGTAACGCTTGACGAAGTTCGAGAAATCGAGCCGGACGGGATCGTGATCTCGCCTGGTCCCGGGAATCCGAACGATCCCCGTGATATCGGATCGTGCATCGAGATCATACGCGAGTGCGAGGTTCCCTTGCTCGGCGTCTGCCTTGGCTGCCAGGCGATCAATGTCGCGTTTGGGGGTACGGTCGGGCACGCGTCTGTGGGTCCGGTTCACGGGAAGGCGTCCGAGATTTATCATGATGGGGTCGGGATCTACGCAGGTCTTCCGAATCCGTTTACTGGCGGCAGGTATCATTCGCTTGCCGTGGATCGGGTGTCGCCTGATCTCGAGGTTGTGGCACACAGTCCTGACGGCGTCGTCATGGGGATCAGGCACAATCGGCGGCAGATCGAGGGTGTGCAGTTCCATCCCGAGTCTGTGCTGACGCCGGATGGACTTGGGATGATCGAGCAGTGGGTCGGGGCGGCCAGGGGCGGGGTCCTGATCCGAACGCAACATAAGGTGACAGCCCCTGCCTGACAAGACATGACAAAGTATATATGTAGAGTTCATGGCAATGGTATATCGATGCTCGACAGAGATGAGGGAACCATTGCGGTCAGACTGGCGCGGTCAGCGATAGAATCCCACCTCTCAGGAGAAGTTGTGGAAACCGGCGATCTGCCAGAGGTGTTTGGTGAGAAGCGAGGCGTATTCGTTACCTTACATAAGAACGGTGACCTTCGCGGCTGCATCGGCTATCCGGAGCCGGTCATGCAACTTTTGGATGCGATTCTGGACTCTGCTGTGAGTGCTGCGGTGCGTGACCCGAGATTTCCGCCTGTCAGGTACGAGGAGATGGAAGAGATCGTCGTGGAGGTTACGATACTCACGCCCCCTGTAAAAATCGATGCGATTCCTTCGGATCTGCCGAAACATGTCGAAGTCGGAAGGCACGGGCTAATCGTTAGAAAGGGCGTCTATCAGGGGCTGCTGCTGCCGCAGGTTGCGACAGAATGGGGCTTTGACGCGGAGGAGTTTCTCAGCCAGACCTGCGTGAAGGCAGGGCTGCTCCCTGATGCATGGCTCACCGGCGCAGCGGTGTATTCCTTCGAGGGGCAGATCTTTACTGAACTCGAACCGGATGGTGATGTCGTTGGAAAGGATTAGGATCGTTATAGGGGGCGCAGGAGATACCCAACTTGAGGTGGAGGCGGAACTCTTCGATGATCTCTGTCCTGCGACCGTATCCGCAATCCTTGGGGCGCTGCCGATAACAGGCATTGTGAGCAGGTGGGGCGATGAGATATACTTCTCGACATCGGTGATCGCACCGGAAGAGAACCAGAAGGAACTTGTCGAGATCGGCGATCTCGGGCACTGGCTGCCGCAGAAAGCATTCTGCATCTTCTTTGGTCCGACTCTGGCAAGCAAGGGTGCAGAGATACGTCCTGCAAGTGCTGTCAATGTATTTGGAAGGATTGTCGGAGATGCCACCATTCTTAAGCGGGTTTCCGAAGGCGATAGGATCGTGATCGATCGTGCGGATGGGTGAATAAGCGAATCGCGAATAACAGAGCATTTATATAGCACACTTACATACAATCTCCCATGAACAAACTCCTGTTTTCAGGGCTTGCTCTGCTTGGAGTCGGGGCAATGATCCTTGCATCCTACGGGATCTACCATCTCGCGGGATCGGATCTCCCGCCCATCATCAAGATCGCACTCGTGTTCATCGTTATCGGACTTGGGCTTGCGTTCATATATGTGATACGTGATAGACTGGGAGCAATCAAGGAGGAAGAGATATGATCGTTGTAACAACCGAGACAATCGAGGGAAAGAAGATCGCAGAGACGCTCGGTCTTGTGAAAGGGAATGTAATCCGTGCAAAACACATCGGCAAGGACATTGCGGCAGTACTCAGGCACGTGGTCGGCGGCGAGATCAAGGAATACACCGAGATGATGGACGACTCGAGGGATATTGCATTCAAGCGTATGATTAAGGATGCAGAGGGGCTGGATGCGGATGCGATCGTGGGCGTTCGGTTCACGACCTCGATGGTCATGGCTGGGGCATCCGAGATCATGGTCTATGGAACCGCTGTTAAACTGGAGGGATGACTGATAACATGTCAGGAAGATTCGGATTCCTGGTATTCACCGTTGCTCTGCTGCTGATTGGGGGAATTGCTCGGCTGCTGGAAGTAAATGGCATGATCCCATTTGCGATCCCGTGGATCCCTGTAATCATGATCATTGAGGCTGTCCTGATTGTGGGGGCTGTGATATTTGGCAGAAACAGTGATCGACCCGGTTTTTGTCCGTTCAGTGCGATATGTCCGTTTAATAACTTCTGTCCACTCGGGCACGGAAGGTAAGAGTTTACATATCAGGAACGTAAGATATGTTACAGGTGAGATGAATGACACTCGACGATACTGATAGAGAGATTCTCGCAATACTGGAGCAGGATGATTCGACTCCGAGTGCAACGCTCGCAGAGAAACTCGGCATCGCGGAAGGAGAAGTGGAAGAGCGGATTGGCAGACTCGCTGACGCCAGAACAAAGATACTGGTCGTTGATGATGAGCCAGACACTTTACTCCCGCTGACCCGGGCACTTGAGGCGGACAACTACGCAGTGGCGGGCGCGGTCGATGGCGCGGAGGCGCTTATAAAGGTCGGCAATGAGACGCCTGACCTGATTCTCCTCGATCTGATGCTGCCGAAACTGAATGGGTATGAGGTCTGCATGAGGTTAAAGGAGGCTCCGGCAACGAGGCACATCCCGGTCATCATGCTAAGCGCGAAAGGCGAGATCAAGGATAAGGTGCTGGGCATCGAGATCGGCGCGGACGATTACGTCATAAAACCATTCGATCTGCTGGAACTAAAAGCGCGGATAAGGGCGCTGCTTCGAAGGACTGGCGCGTAAAGACTATTCACGACTCCTGAATAGTGATCCAGGTGATCGTGACATTCTCTATGGGTCTGTTTCTGGAGTCGGTCTCTACCTGTGCAATCGCACGCACGACATCCATCCCGCTAGTCACCCTGCCAAATACTGCATAATCCCCGTCAAGTTGAGACTGCGCTCCATCGCAGATATAGAACTGGCTGGATGCGCTGTCCGGATGCTGTGATCGCGCCATTGCAACCGTACCATCGACATGAGTCAGCTCGGGATGAGTCTCCAGTTTGATCGTCTTTTCAGAGCCGCCTGTGCCATCGCCTTTCGGATCTCCGCCCTGAATCATGAAGTTGTCGATCACACGGTGGAAGGTCAGACCATCATAGAATCCACGGTTTGCCAGTTCGATGAAGTTTGAGGTGGTGTCCGGCGCCCGCGCTTCATAGAGTTCCACGGTCATCGTGCCCATGCTCGTATCGATATCGGCGATCCGGTTCTCTTCCCCGGTCTTCTCTGTCGTATCGGCCATAGTGTCCCCCTTGTCGCTGTCAGCACCATCAGCCCCGGCCACCACATCTTCACTGCCGATAGAAACGAGTTTCACATCAAAGATCAGCGTCTTTCCGGAAAGTCGGTGGTTGAAATCGATCACAGCGCTCGTATTTGTGACATCTGTTATAGTGCCTACCTGTCCCAGACTGGTGGTGAGCTTTTCTCCGATCACAGGCGTGATGCCTACAGCGCTCAATTCTTCGACCGGAACGGTTTGAACCATCTCATCGCGGTGGACTCCATAAGCGTCTTCCGGCGATAGGGTCAGAGTCTTCTCTTCGCCTACAGTCATGCCGACGACACCGCTGTCGAACCCTTTAATCATCTGCCCCGCGCCGACCGTGAACTCAATCGGCTGATAATCCCTATTCAGATTGTATACTCCGGTTTCGATCGCAACGTCCCTCACAGATGTATCAAAAACAGTACCGTTCTCCAGTCTTCCGGTGTAGTCCACTGAAACCTGGTCGCCTTCTTTGACTACCGCCGCATTGCCGCCGCTATCCTGGTCTATGCAGCCACTGCTGATAAGGATCAATGCCAGTACGATGCAGATAATAAGTTGTTTATTCATGCCGATCACCATATTTCTGCGTTTGTGGCATATAAGTGCTGTTATGAGTCTTTGGTAACGACTCTGTCATCGACGCTTGCGTTATCTCGCGTTGCGTTGACCAAAACCCCGGAGACTTTTTGATATTTTCGAAATAGGGTTTTTTGGAAGACCACAGAGGACACAGAGTGGCGCAGTGTGGGCAGAAGATAAAAAATAACAACTTTCTGTGATCCTCTGTGCTCTCGGTGGTTTAATATTCCTTAATTCCCTGCCCTGCAGGCAGTGGCATCGATGAACCGCTCCGGGCGGCTCACACCATAAAGAGTGAAAAAGTGCATCGACGCGAATTGCCAGAGATCCTGATTTCTTGTCTCGAAGTGAATAGCCGAAAGCTTAATTTAATCTGCATACCTACCCATCAGAAATGTCTGCAAGAACAGAAGATGGTGTGATCATCGGACTTGAGATTCATGTACAACTGAATACACTTCATTCAAAGTTATTCTGTTCATGCGGGCTTGATTACCACAACGC
>CBDAFH010000122.1:0-3275 GCA_965195165.1 uncultured ANME-2 cluster archaeon
TTTTTTTTTCAAGCAGAAGACGGCATACGAGATTCTGACATGTGACTGGAGTTCAGACGTGTGCTCTTCCGATCTTTTTCAGAGTCCGCGTTCAAGTTCAGTTTCAACAAAATCGTTTCGAACCTTCCGTATTCGATCTCTTCGGAGATCACATTCAAGTTACTCAAATATCCGTTCGAGATGGCGGTTCTGATGTACCAGTACGAGTTTGCAAGGCGGATGGCGGCACCTCACGGATCAAAAGAGTATGGCAAACTCTCGATCTGTGTCCAGTACCGCGCTCATGTGGAGTTGCTCGAGATCGTGCCTCCGGAAGCATTCTCGCCAGAACCGGGTGTGCGGTCGGCAATCGTGCGCGTAACCCCGCGTGCGCCTGAGTACGAAGTCTCAGATCCGGCTTTCTTCTCGAGATTCTTAACCGCGGTCTTTTCACAGCGCAGAAAGAAACTTAAGAACTCGATTGCTGCGTTTGTCGGTGTCAAGGATCTTAAGAATCTTGGGCTCTCTGGCGAGGTTCTGGATAAGCGTCCCGAAGAACTGCCTGCTGCCGAACTGGCTTTGATATCTGATATGTGTATGATGGCTCGCCAGGAGCGATCCACAGGTGCCACAGCCAGCAGGCACGGGCATTGTTAGAGGAGGAATCGAAGGTGACCCGAACACACATCGATGTCGAGCACGAGTACAAGAGACAGACGATCCATGCCCTGATCGGGATGATCGTTCTCGCGTTTCCGTTCCTGCCTCTGCATTATCTCGTACTGCTATCGCTTCTCTTATTCCTTTTTGTCCTGTTACTGCCGCGGTCAGGCAAACTCTTTGGAATCCTGACGTATCACGGGTCAGATGTAGCCATCAGAAGACCTCTCGGCGCGATCTGTCTCAGCGGGAGCATGTTGCTCATGCTTCTGATCGCATGGATACTCACATTCACTGTGTACGAGTTTCCGGTATTCATCATCGGAGGTGCGATAGCGATTACCACCTTCGGCGATGGCATCGCGACGATCCTGCGCGTTGCCAATCAGGCAAGGTACGAGGTACTCGGCAACATCCAGTACCCGAAACGTGGGTATTCCGAGGGAAGGACAAAACCTGAGTCTATCAAGGTCAGTTTAACGCTTCTCTTCACCGGAACCGTCTTTTCATTCCTGATCGGATTCTGGATCCTGCACTGGACAGAGCCCACATCGTTTCCGGTGTCGCTCCAGCTGGTCTTCTTCATCTCGGTCATAGGAGCCATAACAGGCACACTTCTCGAATGCATCTCGACAAGGGTTCATGACAACATCACGGTTCCGATCGGCTCTGCGATGGCGATGTGGCTATTCCTCAGTTTCGGGTATTCGGTCTCGTACCTATCAATGATGCTTGCGCTCGCTTTTGCACTGATACTCGGGTATCTGGCATACAGGGCAGGGATTGCTGACATCTCGGGACTGCTCAGCGCAACCCTTGTCGGGGTTCTGATCATCGCATTCACGGATGTCTGGTGGTTTCTGCTTCTCCTGGCGTTTTATTTGCTCGGAGGCGGATTTACAAAGTACAGATACAAGTATAAGCAGTCGCTCGGGATTGCGCAGGGAAAAGGAGGCGCAAGGGGGTATAAGAATGTCTTCAGCAACAGCATCGTTGCGATCGCTGCAAGCATCTGCTATCCGATATTTCCAGAGGCAGCAACCATGATCCTTTATGTGTACCTCGGCTCGGTTGCGACCGCGACTGGTGACACGCTCGCAAGCGAGATCGGGACGACGTACGAGGGAAGCCCCCGCATGATCACCACGCTTGCGAAAGTTGACCCCGGCGTCGATGGGGGTGTATCTTCACTTGGTGAGGCTGCTGCGCTATTTGGATCTCTTGCAATCGCGCTATTAGCACTCCTCTTTGGGGTGATCGGGGCAGACTCTGCCTGTATCCTTGGGATATCGGTCGTGACCGTAAGCGGATTTCTCGGCACGAACATCGACAGTCTGCTCGGCGCAACCCTGCAGCAGCGGGGCATCCTCTCAAATAACGGCGTGAACGTGGTCTCAACCGCTATCGGTGGCATCGTGGCTGGCGCGATCTGGATGGCTCTGGCGTGAGTGATTTCTTGCCAGATACGGGTTTTAAGAGAAGACCCTCGCAAGTTCCGCTTCCAGAAACGGATTCATGGAAGCGTTGTACCCGTGCCTCTCTGCCTCGATCACGTGCAGCGATTTCGGCTCACCGATTTTTATGCTAACCCTGTTAATCTGTAACAACGCTCTTACTGCTATCGTGTTGCAATAGTAACATTTATGATGATTCAAACCAAGTTATTATTGACTACAACGACTGATTTTTGGTATAAACTATTTACCAAAAGCCCGCGCTGCATGGTTTCTGTGGATTCCCGTGGATTCCGGTTTTTAGGTACTAATAATCTATGTATCACCTTGGGATCGGCGCATACGTGCCGCCTGAACCAATGTGATCATCTCATATTGGCGTTGCGCCTCATGCGAACTCTTCGAGTGTGCTCTGCGCGTCATCTACCTGTTCAAACTCATAGTTGAACACCCGCCATTCAAGCCCGTTCTCTGTGAGCAGTGTTCGCATCATGGTTGGTGCGCACAGTATCCCGCGAACCCCGCCATCTCCACAAAGTTTATATGCGATTATAACTCATTATAATGATAATGATGTAAAAAGATTCTGTACCGGTTCGAAAACAGAATCCGATCACATTAGAGGTTGGTGCATCGGCTCCGGGGGATGTCGATGACACAGCTGAAACCAAACCAAAAGGAGATGAACATAATGACCATAAAAACAATACTTAAAACCGTACTAATGCTCTGTGTAATCTGCGCAGCAACACTAATGGGTGGCTGCTTGACCGATGCAGATACCGCCAAGGGAACTGTCACAGCCGAAGACCTCACACGCCTTGAATCCATACTCACCAACCCGAAATACAGCGATGCTGAAAAACAGGCGGCATTTATAGAAATGAGTGAAAAATGTGGCGTTGAGATCGATATAGACCCAATTGGAATCGACGAAGCACCAGAACCGGATGTATCTGAATATCATGTGCAATACACACTTGGAGAATCAGGTGCTGATCTTCTGGCTGGAATCGGATATTTCACAGCTACTTTCCATGGAATATTAGTAGCGGATAACACAACAGTGAGCGGATTCAAAAACATCGGGATTGATAAACTTGAAAGTGTTGAAATATTCGTGAACAACGAAAGTGTTGCTAAATACACACCAGTATTAGGCGAGAGAAACAAAATCGAAAC
>CBDAFH010000123.1:0-11001 GCA_965195165.1 uncultured ANME-2 cluster archaeon
TGCCGAGGATTATACGCTCGAGCTGCCGATCAGGGTGCAGTCTGTCGGCACAGGACCGGGACCATCGGTAACACCGTCAGCACCAACAACCACATCCGAAGATCAGGATGGAACCGGAATATTCGGATTGCCGGGATTTAAAGCGGCGTTCGCGATGATCGGGTTATTGATCGCGGTACTTCTATTGAGAGAACGAAGAATTAATAGGCATAAATGAGATCGAATACAACTATTAGGAGGAGATATAAATGGAATTCAAAGTTCAGTTATCGGAAACAGTAACAACGAAGACGTTCAGAGGAATCTGCATTTGCTTGATTGCACTGGCAATACTTGCAGGATGCACCCATGCCGCAAGCGCAGCCACTGGTACTACCATCGACTACCTGCGCATCACAGCGGACGTGAACAACGGCTACGCTATAACAAGCATTGAAGAAAAGCTCACAAACCCGCACAATACTGCAACAGACGACGAGTTCAGGTTCCTGATCCCCGAGGGTGCATTCATCTCGGGCTTTTGCCTGATAATCGACGGCGTCGAGTACGAAGCAGACGTACTCCCTAAGAAAGAGGCAGATGAGCGGTTTGAGGCGGCAGTCTCGGAAGGAAGAACGGCTGGAGTCTTAAAGACGAAGAAGGAGAACATATTCTCTTATTCCTTAAGTTTTACACCCCACCAGAGCATCATCGTTCGTCTGACTTACGAGCAGCCTGTTAAAAAGACGCTTGGTGAGTACGAGTACGCACTGTCGCTACGAGGGACCGATGTGGCGCACATTGTTCCTGATTTGTCTGTAAACATCACAGTCGCATCAGTGAACCGGATTATCTCTCTGGAAACCCCGGGATTTGAGGGGGCAGGCACGAAATATATCTCGTCCACAGAAGCAAGGGTCACTTATGGTGCGAAGGCACTTCCTGACCAGGATCTCAGAATCGTCTTCACAACCGACAGCACATCGTTAAGCGGCGAGATGCTCTTCTACGAAACCGGCGGACAGGGTTACCTGATGCACATCTTCTCACCATCGGTCGAAGACCTCGGGACAACGGCTCTTGACAAGGAGATCATCTTCGTGATCGACAAATCCGGTTCGATGAGTGGTGATAAGATCGCGCAGGTAAAGAGGGTGTTCACAGGCATCATCACAGACCTCCCGCCTGATGATCACTTCAACATAATCTTCTTTGATTGGGATGTTAGGGTGTTCCGGGACACGCTTATAGAGGCAAACACGCAGACAAAGGCAGATGCGGCGAACTTTGTGAACGCGCTAGGTGCGGGCGGCAGCACAAACATCAACGAGGCACTACTGACCGCACTTGGCATGTTTGAGCCGGATTCAGGAAGGGTCCCGATCGTCGTGTTTCTCACCGATGGCGAGCCCTCTAGTGGAGTGACATCTCCTCATGTGATCAGGGATAATGTAAAAGCCGCAAACCGGGCAGGAGCGTCCATATTCACCATTGCGTTCGGGATCGAGGATGAGGCGAACTACGACTTCTTAAGGGCGCTCTCCCTTGAAAACTGCGGAGTGGCAGAACAGTTCCATCCCGGAAAGAACGCTGAAGCCGAGATGAACACATTCTACGAGACGATATCAACGCCGGTGATCACCGACATGGACTTCGCATACCCCCATACATCCGATATCGTGAATACCGGCTATGACACGCTCTTTGCAGGCTCGGACGCCATCGTACTCGCCAGATACCCGGCAGGCATAGGGAACATCGACTCAAGCATCGACGCGACCACACGCACGGGCAGCCGCAGCTTCGACAAGACATTTCCAGTCATTTTCGGATCTGAAAACAGCTTTATTCCAAAACTCTGGGCGCACACGAAGATACGGGAACTGATGGACCGGATGGTTGTTGAAGGCGAGGCTGATGCGCTTGTGTCCGAAATTACTGACCTTTCACTGGAGTTCGGGTTCGTAACTCCCTACACATCGCTATTTGTAGAGGTGCCAGTGATCGATAAGATCAGCGAAGCAACCACTGAACCTGGCACGCTGGAAGAGCCCGCGCTGGCAGAGTCTGAAGAGGTGGCTACCGCAGTCGCAACCGCAACCAGTGCGTCAGGAGGCGCAGATGCTCCGGTAGTCGCACCGACCCCTGAAGCAACTTCAGCGCCCAGAGTGAGTGAAGCACCTGACGAAGTTTCCGCAGCAGCAGAAGAGACTGCGACAGAGAAGAAGACCCCTGGCTTCAGCGCACTCTTCGCAATCGCCGGACTCGCAGCGGTCGCATATCTGATGCGGCGGCGATGACCTCACATCATCCGGCTGGTGCCACGAAACCCGCGCCCACGGATTGACCTGGGACAGGCGGCTTTGCAGAGCCCGTTCACGCCATCGTTTCCGTGTCCGGGCTCACAACTCCCCTATCCCATCAGTTTCATGAAACCATGATCTCACTATCTGCTGAGAACTCGGGGTGCCACAGACGCAACCGACATGCGATCCGATGAAACCTGCTGCCACACGCCACAAGCATCCCAATAACCGGACATACCTTTAAATTCGTATAAGTTTACCTATCCCTCATGGAACGAAAGGCGTGCATCATCTGCCATGGTGAACTGGATTCGACGCATTATGAGAGCTACGATATCTGCACAGAGTGCTTCGATCTGATGGAGGACCTGATGAGTGAGTACTTCATAAAGACGATCACGCGCAGAGGGGCTGGCGCAAGCAGCGAGATGTATTCAAAATATTTAAAAGATACTATTAATTACGCGACCGATTATAAGAGAATCCGGGAGAAGTCAAAGAGGTATTTCAGGGATGTGAAAGAACGGCTTGAGACCGCGATGGAGGCAGAAGGCGAGGCAGGACCGGAGCAGCGGTATCTCGAGCGCATGTTATCGGTTCTTGGGTGGCTGCAGGATAATCCGACATTTTACAATTATTATTTCAAAGAATATTATTCATGCCCGAACTGCGGGGCATCGATATTTGAGCATTTCAACCAGCAGATGGTCGGCGACTGGCTCATGATCACCTGTTCACAATGCGATACTCTGATCAAGAAGTACTTCCTGCCAAAGCAAGTATGATCGATGATGTGTACGACTTCGGTCTGGACCACATCATCGATACAATCAGAAGAAGACGTGCTGAAACTGTAGGGCTCCAGTTTCCGGACGGTTTCAAGCAAAAAGCGATCAAGGTATCAGAGGAAATCGAAGAGCGTACTGGTTCAAGGGTTATAATCTCTGCAAACTCCTGCTTCGGAGCGTGTGACATCGATACACCCCTTCTCGAGTCTGTAGATATCCTGTTCCAGTTCGGACATGCAGAGATACCGAATATACAGGTGGAGAACGTAATCTTCATCGAGGCAGAATCCAGCATCGATCTTCTCCCAGTGCTAACAAAAGCGATTGATGTGATCGGGGATCGTGTCGGGCTCGTCTCGACAGCTCAGTTCGTGCATAAACTTCCTGGTGTGAAGCGGTATCTTGCGGATCACGGCATCCAGGCTATAATCAGTAGTGGTGATGCGCGCATCGCACATCCTGGGCTCGTGCTCGGGTGCAACTTCTCTGCGGTTCCGGATTGCGTTGAGTACCTGTACATCGGCACAGGGGATTTTCATGCGCTCGGCGTATCGCTTGCGACCAAAAAGCCGGTCTGGATTGCGGATCCGGAGATGAATGAGATCAGGACGCCTGATGTCGATAAAGTGCTTCGTAAGCGCTGCGCTGCAATCGAGAGGTCGCTTGATGCGCAGTCGTTCGGGATTATAGTCTCCACCAAGATCGGGCAGTGCAGGAAGGATCTTGCGTTCGAGTTGCGTTGTAAGGCAGAAGAGCATGGTCTGGACGCGCACGTCCTGTTTGCTGACATGATAACGCCAGAAGCACTGGCACCATTTCGTGTGGACGCATTCGTGAACACGGCATGCCCGCGGATCGCAATCGATAATGCTGCTGCGTTTCCCGTGCCTGTGCTGACGCCGGTTGAGTTTGAGGTCGTTATCGGGGTGCGGAAGTGGGAGGATCTCACGTTTGATGAGATTCCATAATCCATAACCCACTAACCCCGCAATGGAATAGCTTACGCTGCGTCCACCAGTTCGAGTCTCGGCGCAACACCGAGCGATTTGATCTCATCGAGGAGCAGTTTGAACGCGTAACTCATCTCGACCGGATAGATATCGGTTTCAGCGCCGCAGTTGGTGCAGAATGCGATATTCTTCCTCCGATCGAACGTGGCGATCATCCCGCAGTGGTCGCAGACCAGCTCGGTCACCTTGTCCGATTCATCGAGCAGCCGCTCCTTTAAGGAGAGCGCTGCGCCGTGCCCGATAAGCACGTCCCGTTCCATCTCTCCGAACCTGAGACCGCCCTCTCGTGCACGCCCTTCGGTTGGCTGGCGTGTCAGGACCTGCACAGGTCCTCTCGATCTTGCATGGATCTTGGACGCAACCATGTGGTGGAGTTTCTGATATAAAATCGCACCGATGAATATGTCCGCATGGATCTGCGCGCCTGTGACACCGTCGTACATCACCTCTTTACCAGTGCTTGCAAAACCACACGCCACCAATGCATCACGCAATTCTTCCTCAGTCTCGCCTGAGAAGGCATCGGCATCGATCCCTTTTCCCTGGAGCGCGCCAACCTTTCCGCCGATCATCTCGAGCACATGCCCGACCGTCATCCTCGACGGGATTGCGTGCGGATTTAAGACCAGATCAGGAACAATCCCCTGTTCTGTAAATGGCATATCCTCGTAAGGCACGATCAATCCGATGACTCCTTTCTGCCCGTGCCGGGACGCAAATTTATCTCCGATCTCGGGTATCCGCTGGTCCCTGACCTTCACCCGTGCAAGGCGGGTTCCGTACGACTCGGTCATGATGACTGTATCAACGACCCCTTTCTCGTTTGACCGCATGGTAACCGAGTTCTCACGGCGCTCCTGCGGGGCAAGTCCGGTAGGCTCCTCAATAAATCTTGGAGGGGATGTCTTCCCGACGAGGACGTCTCCGGGACGAATGTCTGTCTCGGGATTGATCAGGCCATCAGAGTCCAGATGCGCATACGCTTCCTCGCCTCTTGCACCCCTGACCTCGGCGTCAGGGATCTCGAACCGATCCTCCTGCCCGCCAGGATACCGCTGCTCCTCTGCCTCAAGTGTCCTGAAGAAGTGGCTGCGCCCGAGACCGCGCTCGATTGAGCCCTTGTTCACCACAAGCGCATCCTCGATGTTGTAACCTTCAAACGATAGCACTGCAACGACGAAGTTTTGACCTGCGGGTCGGTTGTCTGCGCCGATTGCGCGTGATGTTGTGGTGTTCACGAGCGCACGTTCTGGATAATGGAGTATGTGCCCGCGAGTGTCAGGTCTCATTTTGAGGTTCGATGCCGGAATACCGATGCACTGCTTAACCATTGCAGCGCCCATCGTGTTCCTCGGAGACGCATTGTGCTCAGGGAACGGAACCATGCCCGTGCATATTCCAAGGATCAATGCCGGATCAATCTCGATGTGAGTATGTTCCGGCGTGATATCCTCTTCATTGACCGCAATTAACGCGTCCTCCTCTTCCTCAGCATCGAGATACTCGATTGCCCCCTCTTTTACGAGATCGTCAAAATCGATATCATTCTGTTCGAGTTTTATGATATGGTCTTCAGTGACCAGCGGCCTGCCACCTGCAACAACGATCAGGGGACGGCGGGCTCTACCCATATCAGTATTGATGAGCACATCATGTCCCTGGAGCGAAACATTGAGTTGACCCCCGATTGTGCCCTGCCTCCGCCCCATCCTGATCTTCCGCACCAGTTCTGCCGGACTTTCATGGGTGCCGACCAGTTCACCGTTTAAAAATACCTTGCCTGTCATTATGCCTCTCATCTATCATACTGCACTGATGCCATACGCATACAATTCGTTCTTGATCGCTTCGGTATCCTCGATTCCTGTGGATAGCTCCACCATCTGGGCGAAGTTCTTCACAAGACCACAGTTTGGACCTTCCGGCGTCTCGGATGGACATAATCTACCCCACTGCGTCGGATGCAGGTCCCTTGCCTCGAAATGCGGCTGCGTTCTCGACAATGGCGATATTACCCTGCGCAGGTGAGACAACGAGGATATCTGATCGGTGCGGTCGAGCAACTGCGCAACACCTGTGCGCCCGCCAACCCAGTTTCCAGTTGCAAGCGGGTAAACGATGCGCTGTGTGAGCACGTCCGGGCGTATCACGGTCATGATGTTTAATTCTCGTTTTCTCATGCTTGCACGCTCGATCTGATACTTGATGTCTCTCGCAAGCCGGTTGAATGAAACCCGGAAGAGGTCTTCCATCAGATTCCCTGCGAGTTTCAGCCGCTTGTTTGCATAATGATCCTTATCGTCCACGTTTCTCCGGTCTGTAGCCAGTTCAAAACATGCCTCAGCCATTCTTGCCAGATAATGAGCTTTTACCATCCGATCCGCTTCAGCGTTGCCGAGATGTGGAAGCAGGTACCTGTCAAGGACGTAGCCGATCCTCCGTGTCTGGTACTCCCTTGCCTGCCTTGTCGCAACGACGCTTCCGAGTTCCTCAAGCGCATTCTCCTGCGTAAACACTCCCAAGTTTACCGCCTCTTCAAGATTCTCTTTCATAAACTCCCTGATATCGGGATCGTCCGATACCGCATCCACGAGATCCTTGTCAGTCTCAAGCCCGAGTGCACGGACAAGCACGACGAAATTGATGCGCCCTGGAAGCGACGGGAATGATACCTCAAGTATCGATTTGCGCCCGCGCTCAACAACGGTCAATGCCCGGTATCCGTACCGCTCAGAAAACACCTTCGCAATCTCGACCCGGTCCCCGTACCTGTGGTCTATCTCGGTCATGATCTTGTTCGGCGCAAGATCCTCAAGCGTCATGATCACCCGTTCGGTGCCGTTTGTGATGAAATATCCGCCGGGATCGAGTGGATCTTCGCCATGTGCCTGTATTTCCGCATCTGTTAGCCCGTACAGGTTACATGCCTTCGACCGCAGCATGATCGGCGTGACCCCGATCTCCACGCTCTTCGGATCGCTCTCAACCCCGTCCTGTACGACGGTCATCATGAGATTGATCGGTGCCGAATATGTGAGATTGCGCAGCCGCGCATCGGATGGGAACAACCGATCGACAGCACCATCTGCTTCCTTGACCACCGGATGTCCAACCGAGACCGTCCCGAGACGGACGTATGTTTTTGTGCCGCTACTGGCGTCACCAACCTCGGTTTCGATGACACCCATCTCGTCAACGACCTTCTGGAGACTATGATCTATGAATTCATCGAACGAGTCGATCTGGTGCTGCACAATCTTGTTCTTGGTAAAATATGCACGGGATAGTTTTTTTCGATCTAACATTCTTCCCTCATTCGATTACAAGGCGATAAAACACAAATTCGCCAGCAGTTTCGCTATTTCTCGTAATTTCTACGATGTCGCCTGCGTCTGCACCGATCTCCTTGATTGCCGGGTCAACTGTCATGACCTTGGACAATTTCTCCTTTTCGATGCCGTATCTGCTCAATACTTCCTCTGCCTCATCATCATCGAGTATCCGATGTCTCGGAACCATTATGTGGCTGGATATGTCGAATTCTATCTTAACCCCTCCACGGAATCGTGTCGTAATTGAAATCGCCAGAAGCGATTTTCATCGATGCCACCGCCAGCAGGGCGGGGCATTAATGCATCCCTGCAGGATGCATCGATGCCGCTGTCCGAAGGACAGGACATTAACGGGCTCGAAGGGATTTGAACCCTTGGCCATCGGGTTTCTGCACGCAGCAGCAACGCCGCAGGCGTTAAAAGCCCGGTGCTCTGCCTAGCTGAGCTACGAGCCCTTCCAAAGCTAATCATAGTGGGAATCTGGAGAACTGGAGTATCGTCGTGGTGCACCAGTGACTCAATGCATTCATGCATAATAAGGGTTTCCTGCCGTGTTCATATCAACACAGCGTTGACGACTCCTTCCTGTCCTGGCCGGTTGGTCACCTGCGCCGAGCCCAAATTTGTCTTGATGATCGCTCCTTTTGTGATGATATTCCGCCGGGTATAGTATTGATTCGCTGGGTTTCCCTCGACGGTCTCGATGTTACATTTCCGGGTTGTGTTATCTGCTGGATTGGTCACGTTCGCTATATCGCACCGGAAGAGACGTATCTTCTCGTTTCCGCCAAAGGTACGCATATTCTTGGTGCGCACCGGTGCGAGGCGCGTGTCAGCAGGTTCGCGCCCTATCTCGAACTTTCGTTTTCCACGAGATCTCACAATCCTTCCGCCGCTTTCCTTGCATTTTGAAGCTCCTTGCCATTTCATGTTTTATTCTCCGTATGAGCGTCCCGGCCGGGACTCGAACCCGGGTCTAAGGCTCCGCAAGCCCTAAGGATGTCCGCTACCACATCGGGACTCGCATCATCAGTTGTGCCTATATGTTCTTAAAGGTTATCTGACCGTTCGGGCTGGTTATCTTGCGCGGGTGTTCGGATCTGGTGGGAAACGGCGTAACTTGGGAACTCCTTAAAAGAAACCATTAAAGTATCAGACCCGACCAGAAGATATTATGCCAGAAATGGACTCGCGAATCTATACCATCGGGACCCCGGCGCCGAGACGGAGTGCTCACATCCGAACCAGCAGTACCGAGATGCAGCACCTCGCAATCGCGTGGATCGCGATATCGTATGCGTTCGCGCTTGTATTGTCGGGTCCAGCCCGATCCAACCCTCTCGGGTCATTCGTGATCCATAATTTCATTTTATCACTCCTTACGGTCGGGGTATCATTCCTACTGCACGAACTCGCGCACAAGGTCGTTGCACAGCGGTACAACATGTGGGCCGAGTTCCGGATGAGCCCTTCCATGCTGATGTTTGCGGTCGGGATAGCGTATCTGAGCGGCTGGCTGTTTGCAGCGCCGGGTGCGGTGCAGATATATGGTAACCATGCCACGAGTGAGCAGATCGGACGTATCGGTGCTGCAGGTCCGCTCATGAATATCCTGCTGGCGCTGGCTTTTATGCCGCTTATCGGCATGGATGGCTCTTTCGTAGGGGTCGGGTTCGGAGAGATCGGGCGTTTTGGTGTGTTGATCAATCTATGGCTTGCATTCTTCAACATGCTGCCTTTAAGCGTCCTTGACGGTAGGAAGGTGTTTGCATGGAGCAAAGGCGCGTTTGCCGGGATAATCATCCTGATTATTCTGGTTTGGATGGTTTAGCTATGATTGCGTTAATCCCGGTAACAGACCGCGTCACAAACTCTTCTTGAAGCTTGCGATGCCGTCCCCCGCGTTTCTGAGGAGTTGCTGTGCAAGGTCGGGATACTCCCATGCACCAAGCCCACAGTCAGGTCCTGCATATCGTATCAACGCTCCGAACCGATCGTAAGCGTGCCTGAGCCGCTTTACGACCACCTCCGGAGTCTCCATCGCGGTCACAATATCGCCGAGCATGGGCGTATCCTTCCAGACATTGGTCTGGTACTTCTCGTTTAACAGGGCGGTCATGCCAAAGATATCGGTTCTTGCAACGCCGACACGCAGGAACATGTCGTATCGCTCCAGATCCGCTTTATCGATCAGTTCGAGGTAATCCGGGTTTGCAGCGGATTCCACGCCGACCACATTGATCGAGTCGGACTCGCACGCAAGCGTATAGTGAATCGGCGAGTGCAGGTGTATCTGGGTATCGACATCCGAGGATTTTGCTGAGAGGTTAAGCGCATGGATGATCTCATCATCGCTGAACATGATCTCGGGATTGATCCCGATGCTCGGCTCATCGATGCTGATGACAGCTACATCAAACGATGCTTTTGTATGGAGCGCATTTGCAACGAACCGATCAACGCTTCTCGCACAGAGGTCAAGTATGTCAGGATATGCCGCGCTGCCAAACTGTTTCAGGTATAGCTCGACTGCGCCTGTGACACAGACCCTGATCCTCAACCGCTCCCCGGTCTTCTCGAGATACTCCTTTGCAACCGGTTCGATGGCAGCGAGTTCGATTATCTCTGCCGACTCCTCCTTAACGAGAAAAGGTGCCTCGCCACACTCAGGGTCGTTGATGATCCTTGCGAACTGCTGGTTCATATCCTGAAACTGCGGATATGTCGGGACATCAAGTCCTGCTGCGATCTTCTGGCGCATGCAGTCGCGAATTGCCTCGGTCACCCCGGGGTCGTCATACCGCCTGTCGGCGAATGCTTGATGCACACGTTCCCGCTGCCCTTCGTGAAGCGGATAACTCCCGATGTCATCAAATATGATCTCCATGTTGTTTGATGGGCGTCTTTGTTGATGTAAACGTATCGGAGGGACCATTGGTCTTACGTGATACCGCCATCTACCCTCCGGTGGCGAGGTCAAGTTAATAGCCACCCGGACCGATCACAAAACGATGATCTCGGTCACAGTGGTCTCGCGAGGAAAGTATGGAGAGCGTGCAATCCGGACGATTGGGGAGAAAACCGACTTTGAGGTGACCGAAGTTCCAATTCCAAAGGATCTTCCAGGTTTCATCGAGGATACCGAACCGTATACAAAAGATGCCGATCTGACGTCCGATCTGGTGATCATCTTTGCGCTTCATCCCGATCTCACACCAGCATTCGCAGCGTGCGCAGCAGAATCAGGCGCCGGCGCGATCATCGTCTCAGGAAACGACACGTCCGAACTCGAAAAGATCAGGGACCGGTACCGGATACATATCCATGCAGATGAGATCTGCTGCGCGCTCGTCCCATGCGGGGATCGGGTCATCGATGAATTCACAGAAGTTCTCGGAAGACCCAGGTTCAGTATATCTGTTGCTGATGGGGTCGTATCAGACGTCCGGGTCATCAGGGGTTCGCCCTGCGGTGCAAGCTGGTGGGTGGCATCGCAGCTTGTGGGCACTCCGGTTGCGGATGCGCCTTCGAAGGCAGGGCTTCTTGTGCAGCAGTACCCGTGCCGTGCCGTGCGCGGCACTCGTGG
>CBDAFH010000124.1:0-4494 GCA_965195165.1 uncultured ANME-2 cluster archaeon
ATTGGAACTATTGGGGCATTCTCTGCAACCGTACCCTTGACAAACTCCTTTATAGCGTTATAATGATCGGCCGCCTCCTGTTTTGAGACGAGATCGAGTTTATTGTGGACGACCACGATGTTCTTGATCCCGATAACATCGAGCGCCATCAGATGTTCGCTCGTCTGCGGCTGCGGGCAGGGCTCGTTCGCTGCAATCACGAGCACCGCGCCATCCATGATCGCTGCTCCGGAGAGCATTGTCGCCATCAGCGTCTCGTGACCCGGCGAATCGACAAACGAGACTGTGCGCAGTTCATCAGTCGCAGCGCCGCAGTGCGGGCATTTCTTATCCACCGTATAACACTGCGGCTCTTCACAGTTCGGGCAGCGCCTGAATGTGACGTCTGCATACCCGAGCCGTATCGATATCCCTCGCTTCAGTTCCTCGCTGTGCTGATCCGCCCATACTCCGGACAGCGCGCTGACAAGCGTGGTCTTTCCATGATCGACATGCCCGACCATGCCGATGTTAACACAGGGCTGTTTCAATCGTTTGTTTCCTCCATTGATTATGTAGCATACATCTCTACGCCGATTATAAGTAACTTATGGGTGGATATGATTGTAACGTTCATGGAGCAGTCGGCCGGATGGCACATCCCCAGAGTCGCCCGGACAGAAACCTTTATTACCTATTAGCATGTCTATTAAATTTAGTAATACTTCATGCTATTAACATTCTATGAAGTATTACCAGATGGAAAGGAGGTACATTAAACATGGAACACGTTGAACCCGTTAGCGCAAAACCGGAGCTGACCGAAATAGACCTTGAAGGCATCGACAAGATTGCAGAAGACGCTGTAGACTTCATCAACAGCGGTAAAATGGATGTGAGAGAGGCATCTGCATGGG
The DNA here is from genome assembly GCA_965195165.1 of uncultured ANME-2 cluster archaeon. Taxonomy (GTDB): domain Archaea; phylum Halobacteriota; class Methanosarcinia; order Methanosarcinales; family Methanogasteraceae; genus Methanogaster_A. The sequence goes on from CBDAFH010000124.1 coordinate 897, forward strand.
CTATCCACAGTCTTGAAGACCAGTGGGGTTTCCCATCGATCACAACGCTGTATCACAAGATGGTCGAACGTCTCGAGAGCAATTTTCCGGCAAAGCGGGAACTGGTCAGGTACGTTCAGATGTGGTAAGACCAATGGGATGTGCTGAAGAGATCAGCATGTCCACCACTTTTTTTCTCACGCGACCATGTCATGGCAGAGCGCTGTGGTTCGCGCTGGTTTTATATTCAGTGTGCTTGCAGTACAGATATGAGAATATGGCAAAACACCCGACCCTCAAACGAAGCACGCTTGGCATGATCAACATCGACCCGCTCCAGCGCGGCGGGATACTGACGCCGGAGGCAAGAGAAGCACTCGTAGAGTGGGGCGACGGATACTCGATTTGCGATTTCTGCCCGGGCAAACTCGAAGATATCAAGAAGCCGCCGATCCACGATTTTGTATACCAGGATCTGCCAAAATTCCTCGGCACCGATCATGCAAGAGTCACGAACGGTGCACGCGAAGGTATATTCGCTGTGATGCACGCGCTTTCCAAGAAAGGTGGGTCTGTGGTGCTGGATGGGAATGCGCATTACACATCATTTGTTGCGGCAGAGCGCGCCGGGCTTGGCATATCGCTGGTGCCGGTCTCGGACCGCCCCGAATACCGGATCGATCCCGAAGGGTACAGGGATGTGCTCGAAAAAAAGTCGGGCGAAGAAGTGGTGCTTGCTGTTCTGACACATCCTGACGGGAGTTACGGGAATATCGTGGATGCGAAGAAGGTATCCTCGATCTGCCGCGAGTACGGCGTGCCCTTGCTGCTGAACGGTGCATACTCAGTCGGGCGCATGCCGGTTGCTGCAAAGAATCTCGGCGCTGATTTCGTAGTCGGGAGCGGGCACAAATCGATGGCCGCATCAGGCCCTGTCGGCGTGCTCGGGATCAACGAGCCGTACCACGATCTCTTGCTCAGGAGATCCGGACACAACAAGAATAAGGAGATCGAACTTCTCGGGTGCACAGCCCGCGGCGCAACGATCATGACATTGATCGCATCGTTTCCGAGGGTTCTGGAACGGGTGGCAGAGTGGGATCGCGAGGTCGAAAAGGCGAGATGGTTCGCATCCGAGATGGAGCGGCTCGGCATGATCCAGATGGGCGATAAACCGCACAATCACGATCTCATCTTCTTTGAGGCGCCAGTTCTCTACGAGATCTCAAAACATGCGAAGAAAGGCAGGTTCTTCCTGTACAAGGAACTTAAAAAGCGAAATATCCACGGGATCAAGTCAGGGCTCACAAAGTATTTCAAACTGAGCACTTATGGGTTGCCAGAAGATGATCTGCGCTATGTGCTCGACGCTTTCGATGAGATCATATCGACGACCCGCTGAGCCCCCCGATCCCTGATATATGAACGAAGGAAAATAATAGACCGCATCATCCATCCTTCTTCACACGTCTCACAGCAACGATCATGAGCGAGCCGATCAGTGCTACCAGCCCATGAGGTGTAAGTACAGGAACCGCATCGGCATCAATCGGGTCATGGTATCAGAAATAAAAAAAGAAGGAGAGGAGGTTAAGGCTCCTCTACCATGCCGCTTGTGTACCTTGCTATGTACAATGCGTCCATCAGATCCACAACGCCGTTACCCGACGGGTCTCCAGCGTCACCTATGACATCGCCTGCCAGTACAACCGGTGGATTCGAGGCTTCCGGTTCCAGACCTGCCAGATAGCGGGATATGTAATCCGCATCCGCCTTGTCAACGAGTCCATCACTGTTCAAATCGCCCCTCTTAAGGATGGTCAGCTCGATGCTTTCCGAATCGTTTATGCCTCCATCGTCATCGGTTGCAGTGATGGCCAACTCGTGGGTGAAGTCCGGGGCATTGATAGCAGCAGCAACCTCTGTTGCGGTTGTGGTCACTTCCCATAGATCCCCTGAGACGTGCTCCATCGGCTGGGCAGGTGATCCGCCTATCGATGAGAGATTGATGGTGACCGCGGTGATGCTACCGTCCGTATCGGTCACATAAGCACTCAGCGAAGTGATGTTTGTTCCGGGCGATCTGGGTCTGCCGTTGTCGTAGAGTATCGTATCAGGAGTTGCGGATACGTTTGTCACATCGGGCGGTACGTTTTGCAGTATGCTAAACGTTCCATTCCTCCTGATGTGGGCGATCTCACCGAAGGATACGTCAAGCAACCGGCTATCCTCAAACCGCATCTCGCTTACATCACTCTTGTTGCCAACAGCAGCGAGGGTGACGTATGCAAAGGTCACGTTTCCACTCTGTCCATACACGTCAAGCGCGTTTGCACGCATCCATCCGGAACCGTTGTTGATGTTGTACTCAAACGAGAAGTTCAGGTCCCCCCTTGCGACATCGGTCACATAAACGACTGTCGGATCATAAATGAAATTGATCTCGCAGCCGCCCATATCCACCACGCCAAAGACCGTGATCGGGACGGTCTTATTCTCTCCCGGTCTTATGGCAACATCTTCTATGTACAGGGTTGCTGGATGCATCGGTTCTGTTACTGTATACGTTGCCGAGTCGTCCGTAACGTTATTCGCGTTTGTCGAATTGTCGGTTGCAACAACGGTTACGTTGTATGTGCCTGAAGCGTTTGCAGCCGTTATTGTGCCAGTCCATGTGTCGTTTCCGGCATCTGCAAGTGAAACCCCGTCAGCAGTCACAGATGCTATGCCTGACTCATCGGTTGCGGTGACGGTCACGTTGATCGACCCGTTCGGTGCAACCTCTGTCGGATCAAGCAGCACTGAGTGAATCACTGGTGGTGCTGTGCCATTCACCATTATCGTCATCGTGTAGTTCGATGTTGATCCCCATCCGTCAGAGACCCCGAAGTCCACATAGTACGTGCCTAATGTGGCAGTCCAGTTTCCAGTCCCGTTCGCTATGTCAAAGTCGGTGAAGAGATCGGTTCTGTTACATGAGAAGGTTGGCGTGTCGCTGTCCGCATCGGTGGCGTCATAGTCTACGTAGATGTTTGCTCCTCCACCCCCATACCAGTCAGAGGTATTCGTGGTAGTTACCGGGTTATTGGGTATCTGCGTGTTCTGGCTGATGCTGCCTGTCGAGAGCGTTCCTGTGCTGCTGTTCCATGCGTAGACCGTGATGTTCTGCCACGCGTGGGCTGCATGAGTATCGTTTAGGAAGGTGTCTGTGGTTGTGTTGTACCATACACCGTTTACGCTGACGTTGTAGGAATCAGTGACTTTACCTGATCCTGCACTCCATGTGTGGTTCACCCAGAAGTTGCCTGTGGTGTTGACGAGAGTCGTTGGATCCGGCGGGGTGTATATCGCAGCAGCCTGAACCAATGGATGGTAGTCGCCACCGTTTGATATATTGCCCGATGAGTTGTACGGGGTCAGGGTATCGCCCAGACCATCACCATTCGTATCGGATCCTGCATAATCAGACCAGTGGTTCCCGCCAAGCCATGAACCACCGATGATGTTTGTTCCGGTGGTGGGTGTGGTGTTCCAGATGTTGCTTCCGTCGTCGCAGGCGTTGTTGAAGTGGTTGTTGTAGATTGTGTTGCCGCTCGAAGTCCACATGTATATGCCGTAG
>CBDAFH010000125.1:0-3523 GCA_965195165.1 uncultured ANME-2 cluster archaeon
CAGTGGTCACGCATGATAGTAAGAAAAAACATCTCTATCGAATCGGGTCATCTGAAACAGATCGAACCGCTTATTGAGCAGCATGGCGGCAACCTCAGCGCGGCGGTGCGGGATATCATCGAGTTTGCCGATCTCATGATCCAGCATCATGGGTCGCTTGACGAGGCACGCCGTGCGAACCTGGATGACCAGTACCATTCCCCGCGCGAACTGCTCATCGAAGACGGTTTCTGCGCAATGATCGATTATCCGATGTTTGAATGGTTCTTGAAATGCACGAAAGATGCCCTGGTCGATCCGGAGATGCTAGATGACATCATCGATCCGCTCATCATCAACAGGGTATCCGAGCTGGTCGACCATCTCAACCGTAGATGGAAGGAATATGGCTGGCAGACCGCTATAATTATAGAATATGATGGTGATATCGCACCGAAGACTGCCATTGCCGTGATTACCGGAAGAAGCGTATTTTTAAATGAGGTTTTATCCGGAATGGTCGGGTTGTTTCTCGCAAAGCAGAAGCATCTCGGGGTCAGCAACGTCAGCAGGAGGACGAGGTCGATACGAATGGATATGCAGCGGAGGGACAGCGCTGATGCGGCATACAATGACCTGTCGCACCATTTCGGGAAGTTGCACAGGGCATCGTGTGAGATGGAGGCAAAACCTGACTTCTGGCAGACTATGGTCGATCTGCATGCAGACTCGGACTACAACATGGTCACGATACACAGGCATGAGTTTGAGGACCTGCTTGCCAACCGGATACCGCTGGATACGATCGTCATGGAGCAGGACATGAAAGATGCCGACACCGCCGGAGATGCGCATCCGGATTTCCTGAAACGCCTGAAGCACCTGTACGAGACGATGCACATCGTTGAGCATATCGACATCAGCGCCAGCGATGGCAGGATCGTGGTCGATCATGGTTACCGCGATCCGGATTCGATAAACGTCGTAAAGGAGATGCTGATCAGATTGCTCGCTGCAGGTGGGCGCACGTACAAAGCAGGGGAGCTTGGGCGTCTAATCGTGCTGCAGCCGGAGGACGGATAGATGATTGCGAAGGAAGAGAAGGTGATGGTGATCCTCCTTGCGATGGCGCTCCTCTCGCTTCTGGTACTGTACCTCTCGACGTATTAGGATATTTCGGATGGATTAAAATGATAAAAACACCAGCGATCACCGTGGACATCATAATCGAGTACCAGCAGAGGATCGTGCTGATCAGGCGGAAGAACGATCCGTTCAAAGGGCACTACGCGCTTCCCGGCGGATTTGTTGAGGTTGGGGAGACTTTGGAGGATGCTGCAAAGAGGGAGGCAAAGGAAGAGACCGGGCTTGATATCGAGATCAAAGAACTTGTTGGCATATATTCAGATCCCGGGAGAGACCCGCGTGGGCACACGGTCTCGGCATGTTACCTTGCGGCAGGATCAGGCACGCTCTCTGCCGGAACCGATGCGGCAGATGCAGTGCTGTTTGCTCAGGACCAGATCCCGAAACTGGCTTTCGATCACGACAGGATGATTACGGATGCGTTCCTGAGATTTTCGGTGAGAAAGATCGGGGTCGTGAGATCACCTGTGAAGGGTTTCGTTCCCCGCGACCGATGGGATGATGTAGTATCCGAGGTCGTTATGGAGACGCAGTACACGGATGCACTCGATGGGCTTGATGAGTTTTCCCATGCCGTGATCGTCTTCTTCCTGCACCGGGTGGCAGGTGTTGTGCAGATGAAAACGCATCCGAAAGGGCGAGCTGACATGCCCTACATCGGGATATTTGCGCTCTGCACGCCACGCCGACCAAATCCGATCGGGATAACCGTTGTTGAGATTCTCGAGAGGGACGAAAATCGGCTTGTCGTGCGGGGGCTTGATGCGATCGATGGGACGCCGGTGCTGGACATAAAGCCGTACATGCCGCCAGGGGACGCGAGCGTTCCTGCGTGGGTCGATCGGCTGCGCAGGGAGCGGTAAGTGATTTATGCGCTAAACGAGTGGGATGCAGTGCTGCGATCTGGTTGGATTCTACGCCTGCATAAGTACGAGCTTGAGTTCGATCGTCCTTCTGTCCGTCTTTTCAATCTTCTTGATGATATCCATCACATCCTTTTCAGAGCATAACTCTGTTTTCAAGAGCATTTTTAGAACCGTGTGTATATGCAGGACAGGTATACCTCGAGTTCTGGAAAACCCCATGGCTTTTTCGTCGAGCGTTGCAAAAATAGCCGAACGATTCATACAAACAGCGATGGACTCCAGTTCACCCCTGCCCAGAGTTGGGTTGCTACCAAGCATATCCAGGTACAGTTCCTGCTCCCTTGATTCTACTATCAGGACGTCTATATTGTTGAATATCTCGTCAGGATAGGTATATCCATACTCTTTTGGCACTTCCAATTCTTCATAGACCTTTGGAGTGATTATCAGATAGTGTTTTTTTGAAAACAGTTCTTTAACTAGCTCTATTATCTCCGCTTTAGCCAGCACGCTCGCAAAATCCGTATCGATTGCGATCATTCACAACATCCCGAGATATTCGATCTCTTCCTCCAACTCCTCTTCTGTTGGAGTTGCCGTCCTGATACCGATACCACGATCTGTTAGCACTTCCTTGAAGCTTTCAAAGTCCATGCCGGCAATCTCTGAGGCTCTCATGAGGGATACCTGCCCATGCCGGTACAGTTCTGTGCCGATGAGTGTCTTCTTTTCAGGCTTGTTTTCCAAAAACACGCGAAAAGCGTCTGTCAATACGTCGCTTCCCGATGGATATTCTCCGGATTCCACCAGAGCCTCGATTCCCCGGCTCATCGCTGGCGGCATGTTTAAGGATGCTATCTGTTCTTCCATACGATCACCATATTGATACTGATTATTGCTATTATTTAATCTTTCCTAAACGGAAAACCGCTGACCATCGTTCCATTTTATGATTTTTGCCGAAGGAAGGGGTTTTACAATTATGTGCCGGGCAATCAGCACCTCACAGGACCTGTTCGTGCTTCTTTGACTACCAACAGGGGATGGAGATGGAATCGGGCATCTGAACTATGCAGAATCGAGAGCATGATTGTGAGATTTATATGGGGTGCTCGAAGGGGGGTGTAGTTGATAACGCAATACAGATTACTTGACCACATAAAGGAAGAGAGAAGATGAGCGATACGACCGCAATAAACATTCGATTGAACACAGATATCGATATGGTAATTGATAGACTTGCAAAGGCAGAACACATACCAAAGAGTAGGATGGCAAGGAAATTCATAGAGGAACAGCTGGAACAGTACCGAATAGAGAAGGCGATCGAACTCTATGTGAATGAAAAGGGGAGTTTGAAGGAGATATCAGAGATAACCGGTGTAACGGTGCGGATGATAATGGAAACTATCAGAAAGAAGAATATACCGCTCAGGACGGGTGAAGAGGTGTTTGATAGAGGGATGGAACACGCGAGGAGGATGTTTGGGTTTTAGGTAGGGGTTGCGGGGCTGGTGTAGAGGGATCAAATA
>CBDAFH010000126.1:0-5979 GCA_965195165.1 uncultured ANME-2 cluster archaeon
GGCTCACAAAGCCTTCCGGACCACGGAATTCCGGCGGCGTGGCAAACTCAAAACTTGCCTTGTCGCCGAAAGATATGGTCGCCTGATATCCGTTGTTCCATTCCAGGGTGTTTGAGAAGATGAATTTCGTTTCCATTGGTATAAGCCTCCTTGTGATTGGATGATTGTGTAGATCGATTAAAAATCTTTGCTACCCCGGTGTCTGATTAATTTTTTATAGGGGCGGGCGGATAGGGTTATACATAAGAGAGTTGAGCAGAGTTTCGGACGCGATCCTTGCAGATCGAACGTAACAACAGACCGGCGGCCGTTTTCTTACTGGTTTACGAACATTTACGTACATTGGTGTGCCGGTATGCACGGCTGGCAGGAACGTGGAAAACGCGGGCTCAGGCATCTCTTTGGCCAGGTGATCTGGATGAAAATGGAAATATTGTTGATCGGGACTTGCGCTTTAGTTCATGCGCTGATAAGGACGACTGCAACGTGGTATGTGGACAACGACCGCGGAGCTGACTATATGAGAGGATCGCGAGAGGTGGTATCATGACCGGCAGCCGAATGATAGTTGTAATTCTCATAGCTGCTGCGATGTTTGTGACGAACGCGGGCGCGACGGCGGTGGCAGAGGATGTGACATTTATTGGAAGTTACGACACCGGAAGTGCAAGTTACGTTGCTGTGTCAGGTAACTATGCGTACGTAATCGATGATGCTAATGGTCTTGTGGTTCTGGATGTCAGCGACAAGGAGGCACCAGTGGTTGCAGGAAGTTACGACGCGGTAGAAGATGCATGTTCTGTTGCGATATCAGGTAACTATGCGTACGTAACTGATAAGTACGACGGTCTTGTGATTGTGGATGTCAGTGACAAGGAGAAACCAGTACGCACAGGGAATTACGACGTCAGGGGATATGCATATGCTGTTGTCGTGTCAGGTGATTATGCGTACGTAGCAGATCGTAGTAATGGTCTTGTGATTGTGGATGTCAGCGACAAGGAGGAACCAGTGTGTGTAGGACGTTATAGAGTCGCAAGAGATACGTATGGTGTTGCTGTATCAGAGGACTATGTGTACGTAGTCGATTATAATAATGGTCTTATGATTGTGAATGTCAGCAACAAGGAACAACCTGTGCTTGCAGGAAGCTACAATCTGGGGGGGTGGTCTGTGGGTGTTGCTGTGTCAGGTGACTATGCTTACGTAGCCAGCGGCTCTGATGGTCTTGCAATCGTGGATGTCAGCAACGCGAAAGCACCGGTGCTTGCAGGAAGTTACGACGCCACACCTCATGTGGAGACTGTTATTGTGTCGGGCGACTATGCGTACGTGACCGATATGGATGCCGGTCTCGTGATTGTGGATGTCAGCGACGCTGAAGCACCAGAGCTTGCAGGAAGTTATGACACCGATGGGGATGCTCATGCTGTTGCCGTGTCAGGCGGCTATGCATACGTAGCTGATGGTGGCAAAGGTCTCGTTATCCTGCACGCAGGCGCCACTGCCACACCTACCCGCGTCGCTGCGACAGTGTCACCGGAAACGACGCCGACGCAAACGACGCAAACGTCTGCAAAGAGTCCGGAAAGTGAAGGACCCGGCTTCGGAGGCGTGTTCGCAGTCGCGGGTCTGCTTGCAATTGCATACCTGATGCGGCGGCAGGGATAAGTGTAGAGAATATAACTGACGGGGGATGACCGCATCCCCCAATCATTTTTTCGGGCAAACAGAGAGCTGCATCCCACAAATCCTTGACACAGTCACGAACACATCTCGATTAAGAGTTCTTCTCCGCTCACCGTTCCCCTTGCGATGAGCACGTCGCCTGCGCAGAGCACTGTTCTTGCGCCGGGGCTGTAAATCCACCGATCCCCTCGCTTGACTGCCATGATGTGCACACCGGTCTCGGTCTCGAGCTTGAGTTCGCCAAGCGACTTCCTGGCAACATCAGAACCCGGTGCGATCTGTAACTTGGTGACCACCTCGTCAGACTCGCGCACGGCAATCGCCATGATCGGATGCGGCTCGATCGCCCGAAGCACCACGTCTGCGATGTCGTAAGCCGCGTCAGAGATCGCTTCTGATGCACTGGCGAGATGCAGGAGTCCCCTGAGTTTATCCACGTCCTCGATATTTTTTGCCGATTCGAGCACCCAGTGCTGGAGTTCGTACCTCATGCCGTCCATCTTATCCTCGATGTAGCGCACCTCCTCTGCGATCTCTTTATTATAGAAAAGCATTGCAGAATATGCAAGCCCGACCGCAAGTTCGGACATATTCTTCATCTCCACGATCAGGTCGACCGCGCGGTCGAGATCGCCAAGTACGCGTTCCGGCTCGACTCTGGTTCGCGCGTAACGCTTGCGGGTTGCGCACTCCATAAAAATCGGCACGCCTTCATCATGCCCGCGTGCAAAGACGACATCGCCCGCCTTCACAAGCGTGCTGTGGTCAGGATCGTATATCCAGTTTCTTTCCCGCCTGATCGCAATCAGCCACATGCCAGTCTCGGTCTCGAGTTCGATCTCCCCGAGAGTCCGTCCTGCCATCGGCGACTCCGGACTGACCGTTGCGCTTGCAATCGTCTCCTCTGCGCCACGCAGATCCGGTTTCAGTTCAACAGGTATCCCGAGATCGAGGAGCGTGATCTTTGCGATATCGCCTGCTGCATTCGAGATGTTCTCGGCTGCCGCGCCAGCCTGTAGCACGCCTGCAAGGGCTTCTGCCTCATCGATCCTCCGGGCGCTTAACATCGCTGAAATCATCATGTAATAACCGAGGGTATCCATCTTCTCTTCGAGACGGATAACCTCCATCGCGATCTCCTTGTCGTCATAGATCACGGCAGAGTATGCAAGATCCATCATCAATTCGGATGTGTCCTTCATGTCGATCAACAGATCTTTCATGCTTCTTGTGCAGTGTTTGAGTTCTTGTGTCATGTTTCTTAGAATATCCTTCAGATAGCAACTATGCCGACGGCTAATGGTTTAGTTGTTGCGGGCATGTTGCAAACCCGCCACTCATCATTTCCATAATCAGATGCAGTCCCGTATATCGCAGCCCCGTGCGGTATATCCGTCTCTTCTCCGGTTGCGTCGTCCATTGCTATTTCAGATTCCAGTACTGTACGGATACCTAATCTACTCATGCGGTATTAAATCCACCGAGACCGATGATGGCGCACAATCGTGACGCACAATCATGACGAAGGCGAGTCAGGACGGGGTTGCCGCAATCTCGCAAACGGTGAATCCTTCGCCGCAGGTGGGGGTGGACCGGGATAGGCACCATAACTACCTTATATCGTTGCCGCCCAATACCAAAGACAAAAGGGTAAAAGGGCGAATCATGGATCCGATCCACATCTTTACGGTCTTTGCGATAGTCCTTGCGGTGGGCATCATCGCACAGATGGTCGGCAGACTCACACGGATGCCGAGCATCGTCTTCTTGCTTGCGGCAGGGATACTGCTCGGACCGGAATGCGCTGGATTGATCGATCCGTGGCTGTATGGCGATGGCCTCAACTTGATCATCACATTTGCTGTGGTGATCATCGTATTCGACGGCGGAATCAACGTCGATCTCAGGCACATCCGCAGGGTCTCGGGAAGTGTCCTTGCGCTGATCAGCATCGGCGTACTGATCACCATGATCGGCGGCGCTGTTGCAGCTCATGAACTGGCAGGGCTTGACTGGCATTTCGCGCTCCTCTTCGGCGCGCTGGCGGCGGCGACAGGTCCAACCGTCATTGTGCCGTTGATGAAGGCGATACGGGTGAATAACAGGGTGCGGAGCATTCTGGAGGTCGAGGGCATATTTAATGATGCAGTCAGTATAATTCTTGCTGCCCTTATTTTTGAATGGATCGTGACACCGTACCTGCACCCGGGATACGGGATTGCCATGTTCCTCATGAGGATTGTGATCGGTGGGGCAGTCGGGCTGGCTGGCGGGCTATTGTGCGTGTTTGCACTGCCCAGGATCCATGCCATCACCAATGAACTGCTGAACATCACCACCATCTCCTTTGTCCTGATCACATACACGGTTGCAGAACTGATCTTAAGCGAGACCGGAATCTTTGCGGTGGCGGTTTCCGCAATATGCGTGGGCGCGTCAGATATACCGCACAAAAAGGAGATACAGGAGTTCAAAAGCGATCTATCTATAATTCTGCTATCGATAATCTTTGTTCTTCTTGCTGCAATGTTAAATTTTGACAGCATCCGGTCCATCGGGATAAACGGTGTATTCGTTGCTGCCGCCCTGATCTTCATCGTGAGACCGGTCGCTGTCTTTGCATCGACATTGCATTCGAAGCTGCGGTGGAAGGAGCGGTTGTTCATATCCGCGATAGGACCTCGTGGAGTTGTGCCTGCAGCGATGGCGACATACTTCGCAGTAGAACTTGCTGATGCAGCTGCAGATGCGGGCAGTACCATCATGGGTCTTGTATTTATATGCATCATCATCACAGTAACATTGACTGGAATATCTGCAAGACCTGTTGCAAGAGCACTTGGGGTGATACCAATGGAGATACTAATTGTCGGAGGCGGCGGTGTCGGATGCACGCTCGCACACCGCCTGATCCGGAGGGGCGAGAACGTGGTCGTGGTCGATAAGGATCCTCAAAACTGCCGGCGCGTGGAGGAACTTGGGGTGCCTGCGGTAGAGGGGGATGCCGGGGACGTAGCAGTCCTCACAAAGGCAGGCATCAAAAACGCCAGATATCTTGTCGCGACCACCGATCAGGATGGCGTGAACCTGCTCGTCTGTCAAGTCGCAAAGAACAAGTTCGGGTTAGGGGAGGACAAACTCGTCGCGCGAGTTAATGACCCGAAGAACCTGTCTACATTCCGCGATCTCGGCATCAGGTCGATGAGCCCGATCACGTCGGCAGCCTCGATCCTGGATAATCTGATCACACACCCGAGTCTCTTCTCGATGTACGAACTCGGCGAACGTGGTGATATCATCGAGATACCGGTAGCCAATCAGGAGATGATCGGAATGCCGGTACGGGATCTCCAGCTTCCGACTGACGTCCTGATCGTGCTGGTTCGGAGGGGCGATGCAACGCTGATCCCGCACGGCGATCTGGTCATAGAAAGCGGGGATCGGGTCACGTTCATGGGCGCGAGGGATGCTGTTAGAAAGGCGGTCGATATGTTCTGGTAGGGTTGTAGTAGAGACGTAACGCGCCCAGGTCACGTCAGGTCATCTCAATGACCCTTTTCCCTTTCCTCATCGGGATGATCTCGCGTCGCTCACCTTCAAACGTCCTTGCAAGTTCGCGCCCATTCTGCAGGTGGTCGAGAAGCAGTGCCAGCGCAGCCACCTCTGAATGGGGCTGGCTTCCTGCTGCAACATTCAGATCCGCGAGATCGTAGATGGCTGGAGGTACTTTTTCAGCGCCGACGATGATCATGAGATCGCGGTTTTGCATCTCAGAGGTCACATCAGGCAGATTCAAGCCGTACATCGTGAGGTGCACAACCATGCCGCCCTGCTCCTTCCACTGCTTGATCGCCTCCCTCCAGTTGACACCGATCTCGACAAAGAAATCCCCGCCCCATGCCCGGGTCACGTCATCGATGCTCTCCTTGATTTTGGGGTCATCTGCTGCAAGGAGCATCCCGGAAGCGCCAAGCGCACGCGCTGTCAAGCCCACATGCGTGGTTATGCGCTTGTCCCGCACCGGGCGGTGTCCGATCCGCAGTACAACAAGTTTCATGATTAAGTTATCTTCCTGTAGATGGGAAAGGGTTTTGATGCAAATAGGTGAGATCACGCCGGGGTTGGGATTCGAACCCAAGTGTTCCAAAGGGAACAACAGGTCTCGAGCCTGCCGCGTTAGTCCGCTCTGCCACCCCGGCAACATGCAACGTCTTGGTGCAGGGTGTTACATTACGATGACGACTATATTTAATGTATATGGTTCAGGTGGGTGGGATGTGGTCATTCGTT
>CBDAFH010000127.1:0-6372 GCA_965195165.1 uncultured ANME-2 cluster archaeon
GTGTTTTTTTTTTTCAAGCAGAAGACGGCATACGAGATTCTGACATGTGACTGGAGTTCAGACGTGTGCTCTTCCGATCTTTTGCAGAGGTTATGGCTGAGACTGGTCGCGGATTGTCAATTGAAACCGGGGTGTTCAAATGGGATACTTTTTCTGAACTTCTATATGATGCGGTGGCGTGGATCCTGTACCTCCTTGAGGCGAAAGAACAGCTCGAAAAATCAGATGAATGCGGCATAGACGCTGACGATGAACTCGCCAGAAAAATCGTCGAAAGTGGGACCAGCGCCAGAGACCCCGCATATGTGAGAATGTGGTGGAAGGGACATGAAGGGGAGGCGAGTACTGATGCTGGACCCATCAGGATACCTTCTGTGGAGCACCCGCGTAATGTAGACGATATGAAAAAGATATACGGTGTGGTAAATGAAATAATACCGTCCATTAATCTGAGCGAAGTAAGCGCTATCAGATCGTATAGCGCAGCGATGGTTGTTCAAAAGGTTAGAAGGAGTGTGCTCAAAGGTTCTCCTGAAGATATTTCTCCACCTCTGAAAAAAGTTTACATGCGGCTTCGTCCGATCATGGATGAACTGTGGGAACAATCAGATAAATTTCATGTACAATATTTCGATAAAATAAAACTAAAAAAAGATACACCTGCCTACCGGGTTATCGATAGTTCTGATATTGTAACTTAGAATTGTTAATATGAAAAATGCCACATCAATTTCCTGCATCAAATCATGGTCCGGATGGTGTTACCTAATGCAAACCCTGACCCCAAAACACGACCGCCTGCTCACCGTCTTCCTACTGTTCGGTCTCGTGATCCTCGCATTCATACTGACCCCGCTCCTCTACATGGTCTTCGGGCAACTCATCTCCAACCGGCCGGGCGTAATCGAGGCGGTCAACGATTCTGCGGTAATAAAATCCATCCTCTTGACGATGTACACGGCACTTGCTGCAACCGCGATAGCATTCGTATTCGGCGTGCCGCTTGCATACTTCCTTGCAAGACGTGACTTTCCGGGCAAGGGAATCGTCGAGAGCGTCATCGATATCCCGATCATCATCCCGCACACGGTAGCAGGTATTGCGCTTCTCACAGTCTTTGGGTCGCATGGATTGATCGGCGACCCCTTATCGTCGATCGTCAGGTTCAGGGATGCGCTTCCAGGAGTCGTGGTTGCGATGCTCTTTGTCTCTGTTCCGTTCCTGATCAATTCGGCACGGGAGGGGTTCCAGAGCGTCGACCCGCGTCTTGAGAACGTTGCCAGATCGCTCGGAGCATCGGCGTGGGACGCATTCCGGCGGGTCACGGTTCCGCTCTCTGCCCGGCACATCCTCGTCGGCTCGATCCTATGCTGGGCGCGGGCGATGAGCGAGTTCGGAGCCGTCATTGTGATCGCATACTACCCGATGATTGCACCAACACTGATCTACGAACGCTACATCTCGTACGGGCTTTCTGCATCGAGTCCGGTTGCGGTTCTGCTGATCGTGATCTGCCTCGTCGTGTTTATCGTGCTGCGGATGATCTCCGCGGGATGGAGGCGGTATGATCGAGGATAGGGTGCATTGGGATTGTCTTAAGTCGGCGGCTGGACAAAAACTTCGAAACAATATCGAGATCACGAGAGTTCGCAAAGACAGAAGGTACAAATCTTTTTAGTAGAGATAAACGAGAGATGGTTATGTTAGAAAAGATAAAATCAGCGATAATAAAAGGGAGGATCAACATGACAGACCATGCAGATGAGGAACTTGCAAATGATGAGATACTGGACGAAGATTTATTCCATTCTGTCTTATGTGGTGAGGTACTTGAGGATTATATGGACAATAAACCATTCCCCAGTTGTCTTGTCTGCGGCAATGATCTAAAGGGGAGATATATACATAGTGTTTGGGCATACTCGGATGAACATGAGATCGCAATTGCCATAACCGGATATATTCCAGACCCGGATAGGTGGATAGACAATAAGATACGGAGTGGATAAGATGTTAATTCCAATTTGCCCCATCTGCGGAGGAAAAGTAGTAGAAAAGTATGTGGAAAAGATTGTTAAAGGCGGAAACGATGTGGCGATCCTGAGAATTAAAGCCGGTGTATGTGAAAAGTGTGGCGAAAGGTTGTATACGAAAGAAGTCCATAAAAAGATAGAAGAGATCAGGTCAGAGCTTAAACAGAGGACTACGGAGTTGTATACGCCAATCGGCAGGACTTATGCTTATGAAGGCGTCATTGCATAGGGCATTACCGGACATCATATCGTTGGCACCGTTCAGGGAAGTTTTCGGGCTCTCTGGTAATTCGCGAGTGCATGTACTTTTTCACTCTTCCAGAGGATCCGGTTATGGTGTGGAAGATTAAACCACAGAGAGCACAGAGGATCACAGAGAGTTGTTATTTTTATCTTTCGCCCCCTCTGTGTCACTCTGTGTCCTCTGTGGTTTTCCGAAACTTTATTTCGAAGATATCAAAAGTCTCCGGAGTTTTGGTCACCGCAACGCGAGATACCAAAAAACCCAGTTTCCGTTGCCTGATGAACAGTTCCCAGTTGAGACTATGCTGGTTCGAACAATGATCGAGATTAAAAACCTATCAAGGAACTGGAAGGAGTTTTCACTCAACATCGATCTGCAGATCGAAGAGGGGGAGTACTTCGTAATCCTGGGACCGACCGCATCCGGAAAGACCCTGCTGCTCGAGTTGATAGCGGGGTTTTACCATCCTGACAGCGGCAGCATCATGATCGGTAAAACAGACGTTGCCGACCTACTGCCAGAACAGCGGAAGATCGGCTTTGTTTATCAGGATTATTCGATCTTCCCGCATTTAAACGTGGAAGAGAATATAGAATTCGGATTGAAACTCAAAAAAAACCCTCACGATGAGCGAAAAAGAAGAGTGCAGGAGATCATGGATCTCCTCGGTATATCCCACCTCTCACACCGTTATTCCCTGACGCTTTCGGGCGGAGAGCAGCAGCGGGTTTCACTTGCGCGGGCAATCATCGTGGACCCTGAGATCCTCCTCCTCGACGAGCCGCTCTCTGCGCTTGACAACCAGACGCAGAACATGCTTCGGGACGAGCTAAAGAGGATCCACCACGAGGCAGGGCTCACGACGATCCATGTCACGCATGACCAGACTGAGGCGATGATGCTTGCCGACAGGATCGCGGTGATGATCAGGGGGCGGATCGTGCAAGTAGGAACGCCTGAGGAGATATTCAATTCGCCTGCGAATGCCGAGATCGCCGAGTTTGTCGGCACCGAGAACATTCTTGCAGGGACTGTCGTCTCGAACGAGAGCGGGCTTACCACGATCGAGGTTGGGGTACATGTTGTGGAGGCGGTTTCCGGTTACAGCGCGGGCGAACACGTACGCGTCTGCCTGCGTCCCGAGGATGTTTTCGTGTCTGTCGGGGCTGTGGCTTTCCAGACCCGGCACGGAGGCAGTGATCACCGCGAGAGCAGTGTGAGAAACGCATTTCACGGGACGGTTACGCAGATGACGCCGTACGGAGCGCTGACACGCGTCAAGATCGACTGCGGAGTCGTAATCATTGCGCTGATCACGAAACAATCCGCAGCAGCGATGGGGCTTACTGCAGGCAGCCCGGTCTGCGTGTCGTTCAAGGCGGCTGCTGTGCATGTGATCGGATGAGGGAGTAGATATTGGATGACCATGGAAACCGCGGAACTCCAAAACACTGTATGATGCGGGTCATATTACATGCAAGACCTCGGTGCAGCCGGACCGGATGTGATCGATGACCAACATCTTTTTGATCAGGGCGCAGCCATACATAAGTTTACAATACCTGAGACGGGGATGCCAATGTCCTTCACCATATCGGAAAGAGAGAAGATGACGCCAGCGATCCACCTGATGGATGTTAGAACAAAACGAGTGGACCTGCGAGTTTGGAACCGCGATCTCGGGCGATTGAGCGCAGGAAAAGTTGCAGCGAGGGCTATCGATGAGCAGACCGGATGATGCACAGGACTACACACCAGATGAGAGTATCGAGTGGTCTGAGAAGTACAGGCCAAAAACACTCGCCAGAATCGCGGGCAACAACAAACCAGTGAGCGACCTCTGCGCATGGGCTAAAGCGTGGAAACACGGAATGCCTGAGAAGAAAGCGGCAATCCTGTATGGAAAGCCGGGAATTGGCAAAACAACGGCAGCGTATGCACTTGCGCATGATTTTAACTGGGAGGTGATCGAATTAAACGCGAGCGACCAGCGGACCGCGGCTTCGATCCAGAAGGTCGCGGGATCCGCATCCAGAACGGCGGCGCTCTGCGGCGGCATACGGTTGATCGTGCTCGATGAGGCAGACAACATCCACGGCAATGCCGACCGGGGCGGAGCGCAGGCGCTTGCCAAAATCATCAAAGAAACATCGCAGCCGATTCTTTTGACGGCAAACGATTTGTACGGGGTTTCGCAGAGCATCAAGAACCTGTGCCTGCCAATCGCCTTTCGTTCGATGCAGAGCAGGTCGCTAATCCCAGTACTCAATAAGATATGCCAGAATGAGGGAATCTCCTGCGATATCGATGTTCTTCAGAAGATCGCAGAGACTGCGCATGGTGATGTCAGGAGCTCAATCAATGATCTACAGGCAGTGGCGGCAGGGAAGAGCGAATTGCACGTCGAAGATGTGGTCACATCTTCACGAGATCCAAGAGATACGATATTCGATGCACTAAAGAAGATATTCAAGGGAAAGGACATCAAAGAGGCGTTGAATGCAACGTACGCCATAGATGAGACCCCGGATGACCTCATCCAGTGGGTAGATGAGAACCTGCCTGCCCAGTATCGCGGCGCCGACATGACACGCGGCTTTGCCATGCTTTCACGCGCTGATCTATTCCTTGGCAGGGTCCAGCTCCGCCAGAACTACCGGATGTGGCGGTATGCAGGCGCGATCATGTCATCCGGTGTTGCGGTCGCAAAATCTCGCGAATACCCAGGAGCGCGGTTCATGCCGCCATCGCGTTGGCGCAGACTCAAGAGCACCCGGACGAGCCGCCAGATAAGGGATGCGGTATCGGAAAAGATCGGTCTGACATGCCACGTCTCCCAGAAATACGCACAGTTAAACGTCCTTCCATTCATCAAGATCTTGTTCGCATGTAGCGATTATGCGGCGCCCCTTGCAGCACGGATGGATCTCGACCTCGATGAGATTGCATACATAACCGGCAGCAAGAAAAGCACAAAGAAGGTGAAGACGATCCATCAGGAAGCGCTAGAGATGACCGAAAGCGAGACGTCAGAGCACATCGAGACGTTCGGCAGATTTGGCGCTTACGAAGGGGTGGCTGGAGCGGTGCGGGCGGAGGTTCGTGTGCAACCCGAAAAGCCTCGTAAGGAGCCAAAAAAAGAAGAAAAAGAAGAAAAAAAAGAGAAGAAGCCGCAGACCACTCTCTTTGATTTTTAGTGCGTGGGCGATCGAAGAAAGAAATAGAGATAGAGGGCGAAAAGGTATCGCAATGGCTGAAGCAGAAATAATAGATGTTGTTCATAAAAATGATGGGTTTAAACCGATCGGAAAAGTTGAGCCAGTAGATGGGTCGGTCGTAAGACAAATCAAGAAAGTGATGACCATTCTCACGGCGACTTCTGGAGGTTTCAAAAGCAAATACGACAAAGCTGTGATCTATGCAAAATATTAATAAAGATATCGTGCCTTTATAATTCGAGGAAGAAAAATATATGAATAACATCCTGTCGAAAGTTGTCGGTAATCATGCCCAAGTGGTCAAAGGTGGTGGAAGAGAATGGATGAGATGTGTATGGCAAACACTGTAAACATCAAAGTAGCTCATCCAAAACTAAGTCCGGAAGATTGGTCCGGTAGTTGTCTGGCCACGGAAAGTACTTTCCATCAGCTGTCTCCATATATCGGAAAAATCAAGTCTGTTTTTGCAAGAAAGTTAATCACAACATATACAAAACCAAGAGACACGATATTAGATCCTTTCGCGGGCTCTGGTACGGTGGCATTCGAATCACTGATTGCCGAAAGGCATGCAATCGCGAACGATGTAAATCCGTATGCCGTGGCTTTAATTAAAGCTAAAATGTTTCCACCTAATTCTTTGGAGGAAGCAGTTAAGAAGTTTAAATATTACAATTATTTGAGTAAAAAGCAAAGTAAAAATATTGACTTAGAAGAAGTACCAGATTGGGTTAAAAAATTCTATCACCAAGATACATTGAAGGAAATAACTTCTCTCAGTCAATTGCTGCGGGAGAATAAGATCGGAAGAGCACACGTCTGAACTCCAGTCACATGTCAGAATCTCGTATGCCGTCTTCTGCTTGAAAAAAAAAAA
>CBDAFH010000128.1:0-4099 GCA_965195165.1 uncultured ANME-2 cluster archaeon
GCAGCACCACTTATTGATGGTAGTATGACGCTCCCAGTATAACTTATTACGTTCACTCAGTAAAACCTGAAACCGCAGACAGTCAGTAGCGGCATGCCTCTTTCACCAACGCGCCCCCGCCTTTTGCTTGCAATTCTTCCCCGATCCTTCCCGCACGTTCCGCGTACCCTTCCACCGGAATCCTCTCATCCACCCGTTCATACCGGCTGCCGTCAAGAGACAGTACCTCCGCACGCACCCGGACACGATCGCCGCCCACCATCTCAGCAAACGCGCCGATCGGGACGTCGCACCCTCCGCCGAGAACGCTGATCACGATCCGTTCGATCTCGGTCTCGACTCTCGTCTGGCTGTGATCGAGCGCACGCACCAGATCCCCGGCACCGGAGTCCGCAAGCGTCACGACCGCTATCGTGCCCTGATTGGCTGACGGGATGAAATGATCGATCTTGAGCCGCTCAAACCCGATATCCCAGCCCAGTCGTACAAGTCCTGCCTCCGCCAGGATGATCCCGTCATAGACCCCTTCGCGTAGCTTTCTCATGCGGGTGTTGATGTTGCCACGAAGATCGATGATATCGAGGTCGCTACGGAACCGGTGCAGTTGGGCGGCTCGGCGGAGCGACGATGTGCCGATGACTGCGCCTGCAGGCAGGTCATCGATGCTTGTCCCGTCGCCGTCGCAACCCCCGTCACGATCCCCTGTGATCAGCACATCATACGGAGGATCCCGCTTGAGGATCGCTGCGGTCGTCAGTTTCTCCGGGCGGATTGTGGGGATGTCCTTCATCGAGTGGACTGCGATATCGATATCGCCGGCAAGCGAGTGTTCATCGATCTCACGCACGAATGCTCCGACGCCCCCTACATTGGAGAGTTCGTGCAGCGGGCGGTCCAGGACCACATCGCCGTGCGTCTTGATGGTGCGAACCTCAGTCTCGACGCCGATCTCCTGCAACGCTCTGGCAACGATATCTGCCTGCGCAAGCGCAAGCGCACTCCCGCGTGTTCCGATGATCATACATGCTGCTCTTGGTTGCGATGTGCATAAATGTTGCGAATTGAGGAGGGGTGTAGGGGATGGAGGGGTCGTGATGCGGAGAGGGTGTGGGAGTAGGTGCGAGGTCGGGAGGGGTTGAAGTAGAACTTGGTTCGCAAGGTTCAAGCAGTATTAAGAGACTATCCGAATAATGAAAGAAATCGATGAGGCAATAGATGACCCGATACTTTGAGGTAACAGACCGGGACTGCGCCGCAAGGATCGGCAGACTGATGCTAGACAAGCGAATCCGGACGCCAGCGATCCTGAACTCTGAGTTGCTCAGGAAGCACCAGGGCAGCATCATCGATTGCGGGTGCGTGTGGGACCGGGGCGAAAGCCCGGAAACATCGGCAGATCCCGGTAAACTGCTGATACTGCCGCACAGGTCGCTTCCACCCCATGCGCCACCAGAGATCGTCAACCGCCCGGCGCAACCACTATCACTATCACCATCATCACAGCTATCAGGTCACGATGGTGCGGTCGGCGAGGTGATCCACCCGGCGCAGGCAGATATACCGGGTAGAGGTCGCGACCTCTATGTGATCGGTGCGGCGGCACTCTTTGAGAACCGGGCAAGAGCGCTTGTCGATGCCGTGCTGAGACTGAAGAATAACACGTTGCCAGACACCGCGGTGTACGCCCCCGCGCTTGCAACACCAGAAAACCTCGCTGTGCTGATCTATCTCGGAATCGATCTCGTTGACGACACCGCTTGCACAATACGCGGGTATCAGGACATGTACCTGACAAGAGAAGGTGCAAGACCGGTCGACCGTCTGCGTGAGTTCCCGTGCTCGTGTGCGGTCTGTAAAGGGATCGAGACTCCGGAAGAGTTGCGCAGCCGCCCAAAGTCAGAGCGTGCCAGACTGCTTGCGGATCATAACACCGCCAGATTGAGCGAAGAATTGATAACCGTACGCGAATGCATCCGCGATGGCAACTTGCGCGAGTATGTGGAGAAGCAGTGCAGATCCCAACCGTATCTCACGGCAGTGCTCAGATTGCTGGACTCTGAGCACACATATCTCGAGGAGCGCACCCCGACGGTGCGGAAGAGCGTTCTCGTTGCAAACACCGCGGAATCGCAGAATCGCGTAGAGGTCACCAGATTTGCCGAGCGTGTGCTCTCCAGATTCACTCCGCCTGATGCCGATACCGATACCCTCGTGATACTGCCGTGCTCGGCAAAGAAACCATACTCGCTGTCACAGTCTCATGCAAGGTTCTTCGATGCGCTCAAAGGGTACCGGCAGCATGTCCATGAGATCATACTGACATCGCCGCTCGGTGTTGTTCCGCGAGAACTCGAGACCGTATATCCTGCGGCGCACTACGATATCGCGGTCACAGGGGAGTGGGGTCTCGATGAGACCGCGTGGGTCGCATCATGCCTGCGCACGTATCTTGCGAAACATGCGTACAAGAACATCGTAGCGCACGTCAGCGGCGGGTTTTTCGATGTCTGCAAGATCGTCGAGCACGATCTCGGAATCGAGATTGTGTACTCTGTCGCTACCACCGGAGGTCTGCTGTCGGATGATTCGCTTGCAAGCTTGCGGGAATCCGTTGCCGGGATCGTGTCGTCGCAATCGCGCGAAAGAAGCAGGAGATCCCAGCTCGCTACGGTTCGGGCGATTGCTGACTACCAGTTCGGGCTGGGCGTTGGGGAACAACTGATCCCGGATCGCGCACGGGTAAAAGCAGGTAGGTCCGGATTCAGAATATTCGCGGATCGCGAGCAGATCGCATCGTCCACCAGATACGGCACGATCGCACCGACGCTTGCAGGGGCTGCCAACATGCCCCCTGACATCTACAGGGTCGAGATCGATGATTTCCTGCCGAAAGGGTCGATCCTTGCGCCCGGCGTAGTCAGCGCCGACCCGCAGATCAGGCCGATGGATGAGGTGATCGTCTGTGGCAGCATGGCGTTTGGGGTTGGGCGGGCGATGATGAGCGGGCGCGAGATGGTTGAGTCGAGCCGCGGGGTTGCTGTGGATCCGCGGTCGGTTAAGGGCGTGTGAGTCGGTTCGTTTCACGTATCCACAAGCACCTGCGCCGTATACCCATCATCCACCCGTTCGATCACCATATCATGGAAGGTGACCGCCTTCACGCCAACCCCGAACCTGTGCCGCCCCCGATCGATCGGCTCGCCAGAGACGTGCGCTATGAGGTGATACCCACCCCCCACCTGCTCGATCCGCCCCACATCGAACCTGCCAAATACGATCTCTTCGACTTCGAAGAGGTACAATAGTTCCGAAAGAAAGTCGTACAGCATATCCTTGCAGTCATCAGCGGATAGATCAACCTCGATGGTCCGTATCGGTTCTATGGCTGCTGCGGTATCGGGATCGATCATCACGCCAAACATCGCACGGGCAGCGTACTCAAACGCCTCTTCGATCGTTCTTCCGTGCACCCTGAACTTCACATCGGCGGGATGGTCGAGATACTCGATATTGGGTGTTCGCATCTCGTGTGCACTCCTAAACATTCTTAAGCGCGGCTTTGATCAGTTCCCCGAGATCGAGGGGCGATCCCGACTGGAGTGCCGCGTGAACAGCAGTCTCTGCCACGCTTCTCGCGAATCCAAGCGAGACCATGCCGGCGATGGCAGCACTTGCGGTATCTGCCGGATACCCGGGCTCTGTGGGCATACCTGTGATCTTATCCTTGAGTTCGAGAACGAGCCGCTTTGCGGTCTTTGTCCCGATGCCTGAGATGCTGCTCAACCGGTTGATGTCCTCGCTGTACACGGCAGATTTGAATTCATCAAACGGTATTCCGGACAGGATATTTAAGGCAACGCCCGGTCCAATCCTCGATGCTCCAAGCAGCAACCTGAAGAACTCGAGTTCCCTGACGCTTGAAAACCCATACAGCATGAGCGCATCCTCCCTTACGTGGAGGTGGGTGTGCAGTTGCACAGGACTTCCCGGTTCTGGCAGCGCGCTATACGTGCACTCCGGGATGTGTAGCTCATACCCGATGCCGCCGACATCGATGACTGCGCTGTTCTGCGATTTCCTTTCAAGGATTCCTGTGATG
>CBDAFH010000129.1:0-9881 GCA_965195165.1 uncultured ANME-2 cluster archaeon
ACAACCATCGAGATCCTCCCGGTACTCGAGGTGAAGAAGGCGATCGGGACGGGGGATTATGCGATAGTCGCAGAAGAGGCGGCAGAGGCGTACACCGCCGAGGTCACTTATGTGATATACGAGGATTACGAGCCGTACGTCTTCCTGACGGTGATAAACTGGGGCGATTACGAGATTTCATCGATAAGACTCTCGGATGCCCCGAACAGCACATGGCATAGAACTGCAACCACCGATTTCAATAAATGGAAGTGTGCGCTCCCTGCGGATATGCTCAGAATCCCTGAGATGGGGTCGGACCAATGGGACTGGGACTTTTCGCTTGAACCTGGCAAGGTGATGACGTGCGCATATCCGGTGAGTCTCCTGAAGCCTGGGACCTACAAACTCGGGAACGCTGCCGTTAACTGGACTGAGAATGGACATGAGTACAGCGTGATTTCATACCCGCAGAAGGTCCAGGTGTCCGGTCCGTATATCGTAGTGACAAAGACGGTAGATCCAGTCAATATAACTCAGAATGAGACTGCGAAGATCGTTGTGCGCGTGAAAAATGATGGAGATAGACCAGCATCTGTTAAGATTACTGATCAGCTTCCGATGGAGTGTGAACTGGTCGGAGCGATACCGGTGCGCGGTATCACCATCGATGAAGACAGCGGCGTATTCTCTTTGACGAGGGTACTCGAATCCGGCGCAGAGGAACTGTTCGAATACGAGATCGATCCGAACCGGACTGTGATGCTTCCTCCCGCGGTGGTTGAGTTCGTTGACCTCACGCAATACGCGGCGATAAGCGTCTCTGATATGCCGATACTGATTGTGAATGGAACCGAGCCAATCGGCGCCGCCGCTGAAAAGATCAAGGCCGAATCAGAAAAGGCAGCAGCGACGGCAGCGGCAGCATCTGTTGATACTGGCACTGGCGGGTCTGGCGTGGCGGTTGAGACCGTGCAGACTCCGGTGCGCAGGGAGCCCGGATTTGCTGGTATTCTTGCGATCATTGCGTGTCTGGCGGCTGTGCTGATCAGCAGGCGCATGAGGAAGGATTAAGTCTGGAAACCAGAACATGCTCGGTATCGTGCAGGGTTTCTTGATGTGTGATCTTGCACAATAGGATGTCATGTCCCGGAATAAACTTGGCGGATCGCACACCACCATAATCGGCGGCAGAACCGGAAGGAAGGCAGCAGAGACCGTAGCATGGCATCCGAAGGTAAAGCGGATCATTCCCACAGTCATCAGCGTCAAGGGCTCCGCCGGAGGAAAGACCACTGCAAAGGTGCTGCGCTCCGACACACGGGGCAATCTCCGACTCTTAATCTCATCGGGCACGTCGGCACAGGAACTGCGCATCATAACGACCGCGGGGGATTTTTTGGAAGGGGAATTGCTGAGACGCGAGTTAAGCAAGATGCTCTCAGAGGCGATTGATGCGTAGGAGGGTGAGGTGCGTGCAGACGATGACGTTAGCGAAATAGAGGTCGGTCAGGATCGCTGACATCATTCACCTGCGGTACACTTCCTCGATAGCGGGTATCTCCTGCTGCGACCGGATCACCTTCGCGGATAACGCAAGCGTCGACGGCGGAGCCGTTACCGGACTTGCCCCAAGAACATTCACCCACGCACCTTCCGGCATATACCCGATTCCCGGATGCTCATTCTCAGACTCCTTCGCTCTGACGACAACAGCACCCGCCTCGCTCTTAATCTCCACAAGATCACCGTCCTTGGCCTCGATCTTCGCCAGATCCCCCTGGTCAAGAACGATCACCGCTGATAGCTCCTGATATTCCCTGCTAAACTTCCCGTGCCTAAGACCCGCCTCTGTCCGGAAGATATCAGGATACGTAACGATCACGACCCCGCACTCTGGCGCTGCAAGAAACTCGCCAAACTCCATCTTCATCGTACCACCTCAAGGATCCGTTTCAGGATCGCACCGTCAGACAGGCGCTCGCTCTCGCGGACCGGCAGGAGCTCCACAGTCTCGCCGTCCATGCGCACCGCACTGCCGGCAGCATCGATGCCGCCTGCCGCGCACGGGATCACAACATCCGCGTACCTCGATGTCAGGGTCTCATTCGGGTCGATCACGATCATCTTCCCGTTTATACCGTGCGCAGGAAGCGAGTTCATGAGATCGAATCCGAGGCAGAGGATGCAGTCTGCTTCCTGCAGGTTCGTGCCGCCGTTACTGCCCCCACTATTGCTGTCACTATCAACAGCGTCGCCAGCGTCGCCCGGATGATTGTGCAACTGGCGCAACTGCTCCGCAATCGAGCGCAGGTTGTATCCGGGCGCAAGCGAAAGAAGATGAAAATCAGAAGATTCGTTCAAACGGTCCATCAACCGGATAATCACATCTCGCGGCGGCGCCGATGCACCGGTTCCTGCGAAGATCACGCCGAACTCAGACTTCTTAAGCGTGCCTGCAAGTTTCAGTATCCGTTTCTTATCGTACGTAGTCTTTGGAACTTTATTGGAAAGCGCATCCATCAGTGCGTCCATAAACTCGATCTGGCGATTCGGATCGATCGTATATGCCTCCTTGCAGATGCTTGCGGTGTGCGAGAAGCGGAGATCGATCGTGATTGCGGTCCGGTCCGTCTCCCATCCGTGCTGCCGTTTCTCGCCGCGTGGGTAGTATGCGTATCTGGAAAGAAGGCGCGGATGCGTATTCATGGGATCGCACCCTAAAAAGACGATCACGTCCGCATAGTCCCGCACTTCCGGAAGCGTACAGGTTTTAACCATTCCGTCGAGAATATCATCAAAAATGCTCGTGTGAAACGTTTTAATTTCCGCACCTACCTTCTCTGCAAGTTCGACTCCGGTCGCTTGCGCTTCTGTGACCGAATTGCCAAATCCGACGAAGACTGGCTTTTCTGCAGACACAAGAATCTCGGCGGCGCTCTCGATCGCAGTATCCATATCCACAGGACTCTGGTCCACCATCGCTCCGACCTGATTGGTGCTTGTGATGTGAGCATCCCCGATCCGGCATGCATGTCTGCAATCGTTCTCCCCGACCTCGACATCATCACAGAGAAGCGCACAGCCAGTGCAGACCATCATCCCACCCCAGTCTGCTTGATCTGTTTGTTTTGCTCGATTTGCCCTATTTGCTCGATCTGCTGCACAGACATCATCGGATAATCCATCTCCGCATCGTATCTCATGCCGACGTGCACAACCGCGGTGCCAGATCTGATGACCGCCTCCACGCCAAGCATCCTGCCCTCGAGTTCGCAGTATCCGAAATCGTTTATGCGTTCTCTGATCATTTCACGGTCGATTGCGACTGTTATCGACTGCACACACGGCTGCAATGATATGCTGTCCCTGATTGCCGCTTCCAGGCTGCCTGCCGTGCTTAAATTGACAGGAGATCCAACGAACTGGTGATACAGGGCACCAAGTTTGATTCCCGACTCAAAGAGGGCAGTGTCCCGGTCTGTTATCTCAGGCATCATGGTGACTGGTGTCTGCGATGCTATTAATATTACGCCGCCAGACTCTGCACGAACTCCTTTACGCCGTCCCCATACGGTTCACTGCACACAATGTCTGCCTCGCCCTTTAGCACGTCAACAGCATTCGCAACCGCCACCTTGACACCGGCGACTCCGAACATCTTGAGATCGTTCTCGGCATCCCCGATACATGCGAGGTTCTCCCGATTAATCCCGTATATCTCGGCTGCCTTTACAATCCCGCTGCCCTTGTCAACACCTTTCGGCATGATCATCACATCGTCCCGGTTAAGCTCGATATCGACAGACAGGCCGTTTCTCCTGATGATCTCCTTTGCATCTTTAAGATACGGAAGCGTGGTTGCAACGATCACCTCCTCGACCTCGACAAAATCCACGCCTGCAAATGCAGATCTCAGTTCTTCCACCCCTTCACCGAGCAGGATCTTTGCACCGTTTACCGGATCATAGATGACCGCACCGTTCTCGGCGATGATAACATCTGCAAAGCCGTGCCTCTCATTCACATCCTCCAGAAACGGAAGTCTTCTCCCGGATGCAATGAATACCTTTATCCCATCGTCCTTCGCGCTTTTCAGACTGGTTACCGCGTTTTCAGAGAGAACCAATGACTCATCGGTCAATGTCCGGTCGTAATCACATCCAATTGCTTCTATTTTACCTGCCCAAGAAGACCCCGTCCGTAAGGGCGGGGATGAATTGGGCTTACCTGAATTGTATTCCTTTGCCATATTTAACCAGCTCCACGTTCTTAATGTTGGAATTAATAGTATTTCCTACCGAATCTATCAATCTGACCCATTTACCATAGTTAAAGACACCTTTGACTCTGCACAACAAGTTCTTATGCTTAACCAGATCGTTTGGTTGTAGTTTGTACCTTTGTCTCCTTATCGAGGGTCTATATCCCTTTCTGTTCATCTGTACACTCCTATTGTTACGTCTTGTTTGCGTTATGTCGCGTTCCTCACTTCTTTGTTGCCCAGTCCCACCCGCGATCACAAAAGCATCGTTCGCGTGAGATTTCTCCAGACCAAGTTCAATTCGATCATGTTTTGTGATGTAGCCATAAGTCTGATCGCAACCCAAGATATTAACCAGTCTGCTTCTCACGATATTCATGAACGCCGTTGCTTTCAGCGTCTTTTCGGCTTTCGCCTGAATTTTAGGGTGACCGAATTCCTCTGCCGTCTGATTGCCCTTCGTCTGGTTGCATTCATGGCAGGCTATCGTTAGGTTGGAGACGCGATCTGAACCTCCGCGGGACTTCGGCACAATATGCTCTATCTCCAGCGGCACGTCCTTTTTGCCGCAGTAAGCACATTTGCGATTAAATTTCTCTAATAAGTACTCTCTGACATCGTATCCTTGCAGTTCGCCCTGCTGGTACTCTATTCCGCTGATTTCAGGGTTTTGCATCTTCTGTGTGTCAAAAGAAGCGACTTCTATGATGATTCGCGTGATCGGAAGGATGCTCTTCAGTTTTTCGATGAGCCTGATATGGCTATCTAATTTGTGTTTGATGCTTGGTGCAAGCCATCCTTTCTTACCGCGGTTGCTGAATCGCGGTTCTCTGTGCCACTTGCGACTTCTTCGAGTTCGTCTGTACGCCGCTCTCTTCTCCAACAGTCTTTTGATGTTGGATCTCAGGGTTAGTTCGCCCGCGATGAGTTCTCTGCCGGATGTTACTGCACTAAATCCGACTGTGGAATATCCAGCGTCTATGCCAAGGGTTATATCCTGTTTCGTTTCCCCTGCCACGTACAGGAGTTGTATTGTGAACGGAGTTCGTTGCACGACTTTCGCTCTACCTTGTTCAAGTAGTATCCTTGCTTTTCGTGGGATTGTTGGCATCAATGGTTTGCCGCGCATGTTTAAGACAGGTACTCTCAAGTCCTGTCCACTCTTGCCAGAGCGTTGGTTCACTTCGGAGTTGTTAAAAGAGGTTTTTGAATCTGTTACACTGTCCATTACCCCTAACGGGCTGTTTAATAACGGATCACAGTTGCTACGGACTAGTGAAGTATCCGTAGGTGTGTTTGTATGTCTCTCTTTTAACTTCTGCATTGTTGCCTCCTAATCAACCAGGGACTCTTTAGAAGCCCCTTCCTCGACCCGTGAGGGTCAGGGAGGGGTGGTTGACCTGCCATTCTACAACAAACCCCTTATCCATCCGTTCAAGCGATATTAATTCGAGCTGGCACGCACCATCGATGCCGGAAAACCCGGTACCGTCGGCAAGCGTCGGTGACGATTCCCCGCCGAGAATCATGTTCCCGACGTAGACGTAGACCTTATCCACCAGCCCCTGGCTGAGAAGGCCCCAGTTCAATCTGCCGCCACCCTCCACCATCAGTCTGCGGACGCCCATCTCGTACAGGCGCCCGAGTGCGGATGCAAGATCGACCCGATGCTCGCCCGCAACAACGATCTCCGCGCCTGCCTCACGCAGCCCGTCAAGACGCACGCCCGGCGCGGATTCGGAGACCAGTATGATCCGCCTGCCAGCCCCTTTCATGAGAATATCGGCATCCACAAGCGTGCGTGCAAGACTGTCGACGACAATCCGGATAGGATTTTCATCCTTCCCCATATCCAGCCGTCCTCTCCTCCGTTCCTCTGATTTGACCGTCAAACTCGGATCATCCGAGAGAACCGTACCTATCCCGACCATAATGGCGTCCACCCCGTATTTCAGTCCGTCAACACGCTGGAAGTCCCCTTCTCCTGAAATTGGTATCTGCTTTCGGGTATATGCTGAAATCTTTCCATCAGCGCTCATGGCAGCATTTATGAATACATACGGGCGCATCTCGTTACTCTTAGAATAGTTAGGGAATCCGGAACAGACATTTTTGAGGGGATGGATGGTTGCAAGAACGCAATATCTAAATCTATCCCGAATTCCATACTCACTATAGGAACTCGTAGTATATTAATGATGCGGTTCTTCCAGTATCTCCGAAAGAAATTGACCATATATTTAGTGGGGCTACCTAACTATCACAAACCGCCCCTTACACAAATCCACTCTGAAATCGGTTAGCTGCACTCCGAAACTCCAACTTCATAAATAAAGATTGAAAACTTTAAATTAGGATATCTACAGGACATCATATAAAAAAAGTTCCAATTAATACTCAGACCCACCTCAAACTCGACGGAATTCATAGATTCTTCATCAAGAAAGATCGATCTGGACTATATTGTTCCGACTTATAAAGGACGATGGCGAATTGAGACTGGATTTTGGGTTCAAGACATTTGTGAATGCGAAGCATAGCCGCAGGCACAGAGATGTACGAGATGAGCAACGAACGGGTTGCGCGGGCAGAGAGGAAATCTGCGAGGGCGAACGGGTAGACATCTGGGAGCTATCATGTTGTTGGGACATTGAAACAACGTGTGGAGTCCAATAGTGGTATGTCCACCTCATAGCAGTTTTCTTCTCTGAATGGAAGAGGGGTTTTCAGTCTGCGCGTTCTCGATGTTCTTGTGAATTCTCTTGAATTCGGAGATACTGACACAACAGCACGTTCAAATCAGACCGTGGCGGGATTGAAACACAGCAGTAGCCGCCGACACTTCTATATACTAACAGGTTCAAATCAGATCGTGGTGGGATTGAAATGCGATATATGGGGTGAATAACATGAAAAGAACATATATAATATTTGCAATGTTGCTGTTAATCGTGGCAGTGACAATGTCAGGATGCATTGAAGAAGGTACTAACGTACCGATTATAATAGTGAATAATACTGCATCGCTCACTACCGATATAGATACGGATAAGGTGATGCCTGAAGTACCAACTGTATTAGTCAATAAGACGTCTGAAATACCAACTGCATTGGTGAATGAAACTGTAATATGTGCAGATTCGCGGGTAAATGTCACATATAAAGGCATTGATTGTGCATATATGTGGGGTCGTGATTATAGAAAACCAGGGACTGGTGAGAAGATTGTCAAGTTCTATGTGGAGATTGAGGCAATTGGTAATGATACAATAGAGACCGGACTGAATGATTGGCAGATTATTGATGCTGATGGAAGGACTTATAAACCGACACCACATGACGATGCTAAATCGATGAAAAAGTTGTATCAGATACCGAGTGGTCAGGATAAAAGTACA
The DNA here is from genome assembly GCA_965195165.1 of uncultured ANME-2 cluster archaeon. Classification (GTDB taxonomy): domain Archaea; phylum Halobacteriota; class Methanosarcinia; order Methanosarcinales; family Methanogasteraceae; genus Methanogaster_A. The sequence goes on from CBDAFH010000129.1 coordinate 7,642, forward strand.
TATATTATATTCCTGATTCCGAAGGATTTGAATGATTATGTCGTTCAGTACGATACCAATAGCGATTGCGATATTATATCATGGACTGTAGGCAATCCGATAACTATCACAATTGATTTTGATATTACACTTGACTTACCACCAGAAGGGGAATATGAAGAAGGAACATTTGGATACATGGTTGACTATACTGAAGATCCAATAAAAGTTACATATATAGGGGACCCTGCCGTCGTTGATACGCGGTTTAGACTATCACTCCAGGGAGGAGTTAGGCAGGGTGAACTCACCGAAGAAGAAGCACAGACCATCTTCAAGCAATGTGGCGGTACATGTAGCGTATTTGATGAGGTAGAGACTGAAATCCCACGACCTTCAGCAGATGGATTGACAGAAATTGAAGTAGAATCGGGAATGAAAGAGTATTACCTGATTTATTACGAAGCGATGATAAGACCGCTTAGTACTGAAGAACGAGAACTATATAATGGATACGCAGTTCAATACACCGAAGATTTCTTTGGATCATGGGTGCAATCTAATATGGAATATGCTATGGAAATCGCTACCGCCATAAGTGACGGTAGCATGTATACCTATGTCGATGGAATATGGTATGTAGGTGTGAGACAGTAAAGTCTCACCTTCTTTTTTCTTTTCCAATGGAAAACATAATTTCTTTGCAGTCTAAAACTTTTGAAGTTTTGAACCACACAAAGTTTACATGTTCAAATCAGACCGTGGCGGGATTGAGATGCCGTCTTTTGGAACACAATATCGCGATGAAGGAATAGCAGACCGGTAGCCGCGCCGCTCTCACTTCACGACCTCGCTCGCATTCGTGATCACAGGATCAGCGCCCAGAACCTCGAGCCTTGTCGCGATCTCATTCGCACCATGGTGCCCGCCAATGACCGCGATCGCGTGACGAAGCGCACAATCGACCACGACAACCGCGGGATCGGTCCATTTACTCCGCAGAAGCGGTGCAATCTTCCGGACAGCAATCCCGCAGGACATGATCGCGATGATCGCATCGTACCCGGATTCCTCTGAAAACGCATCCGGAAATGCAGATTCCGAGTACCAGATCACCTCGCCGCCGACGAGACCTGCGACGCGCCTTGCAACCGCCCGGTTCCGCTCAAACGATATCACTGCGATCCGTATAGGTGCGACCTCCTGAAACTTTTTGGATGGACGGCATCGCCGATCAGAATCATGGCTGATCTCTCTATCCCTGCCGCCTCGACCTTTTTTGCGATATCCGCAACCGTGCCCCGGATGATCTGCTCATCCTGCCACGATGCCCGGTAGACGACAGCAACCGGCGTCTCTGGCGGATACTCGACATCGTCCATAATCTTCGCAATCTTGCCCACGCCCAGGAATATCGCCATCGTTGCGCCGTGCTTTGAGAGTTCCCGGATCGAGTCTGCCTCAAGCGTCTCGCCAGCCGGGCGGGTGATGATCAGGGTCTCTGTGATTCCGGAGAGCGTGAGCTGCGTCTGAAGCGCAGCTGTTGCAGCGAAGACCGATGACACGCCCGGAATGATCTCCACATTGATGTTGTGGCTCTTCAGCACAGCGATCTGCTCGCATATCGCGCCGTAGAGCGACGGATCCCCGGTATGCAGCCGGACGACCGTCTTTTTGTCGCGGATCGCGCTTACCATGAGGTCGGTCAGTTGATCGAGGGTGAGCCCGTGACTGTTGATAATCTCGCCTGCGCTGTTGGCGGCGATCTTGCGATCGACGAGCGAGCCCGTGTAGATCACGAGATCGGCTTTTTCGAGCAGTTCCTTTCCTCGAAGCGTTAAGAGCTTCGGATCGCCGGGTCCTGCTCCGACAAAATAGACCTTCTCCGACGTGATCTGCCCCGATTCCACATCTCCTTTGCTTGCGCATAATATGCTGAAATAATCGCCCTTGTCTGGAATCTCATCTGTTACCCGCTCTTCGTCAGAGAAGAGCTTCTCAGCAAAGATAAAATTTCTGTAACCCTCCTCGATCAGACCGTCCCTGATTTTTTTTGGCGTTCGCGTCTTTAACACGATCTTTGTGACGACAGGCGAGCCATCGCTGACCACGAACAATCGATCGATGTCGGCATCGGTTCTCGATGCGAATGCCGTGATTGAACTGATTCCAGGCACGGTTTCGATTAGATCGGAAGAGCACACGTCTGAACTCCAGTCACATGTCAGAATCTCGTATGCCGTCTTCTGCTTGAAAAAAAA
>CBDAFH010000130.1:0-7154 GCA_965195165.1 uncultured ANME-2 cluster archaeon
AGACCGACATCTGTACTGAATAGAGGTGGAAACTGCCTATGGGATATGAGGATGCACTCCAAAAGATCGAAAAAGTCGCAAGAGACGGAGCGACAGAGCTTGACCTCTCGCATAACCAGCTGACCACCCTCCCGCCTGAGATCGCTGAACTGACCAGCCTGACAACGCTTAACCTCTGGGATAACCAGCTGACCACCCTCCCTCCTGAGATCGCTGAACTGACCAGCCTGACAACGCTTCACCTCTCGCGTAACCAGCTGACCACCCTCCCTCCTGAGATCGCTGAACTGACCAGCCTGACAACGCTTGACCTCACGGGTAACCAGCTGACCACCCTCCCTCCTGAGATCGCTGAACTGACCAGCCTGACAACGCTTAACCTCTGGGGTAACCAGCTGACCACCCTCCCACCTGAGATCGCTGAACTGACCAGCCTGACAACGCTTAACCTCTGGGGTAACCAGCTGACCACCTTCCCTCCTGAGATCGCTGAACTGACCAGCCTGACAGAGCTTGACCTCAGAGACAATCCACTCCCGATACCCCCTGAAATCTCATCGAAAAAAGACGAACCCGCAACCATCATCAACTATTATCTGCAGCAAGAAACAGGTGAGAAGAAGCCCCCGAACGAGGCAAAGATGCTTCTTGTCGGACAGGGGAGCGTTGGCAAGACCTCACTTGTGAAGCGTCTGCTCTGGGATGAGTTTGACCCACAAGAAGGAAAGACCGGGGGTATCGAGATCGAAGAGTGGCAGGTTACGGTCGATGACCAGAAGATCAGACTCAATGTGTGGGACTTTGGCGGGCAGGAGATCATGCACGCCACCCACCAGTTCTTCCTGACCAAACGCAGCCTGTATCTGCTTGTTCTGGACGCGCGGCTGGGGGATGAGGAGAACCGGATCGAGTACTGGTTAAAGATCATCAAGAGCTTCGGCGGGGACTCTCCGGTCATCATCGTCGGCAACAAGATTGACGAGCAGCCGCTTGATGTGGATAGGCGGGGGCTTATGGCAAAGTACAGGAGCATCAGGGAGATCGTCGAGGTCTCCTGTAAAGAAGGTGGCGGTTGCGATGAACTGAAAGACATCATTGCAAGAGAGGTTGGCTTGCTCGAGCATATTCACGATCCGCTGCTGACCACATGGTCTGTTGTAAAGAGCCAACTGGAAGATATGGAAGAGGAGTATATCCCCTATCACGATTACTTGGGCATGTGTCAGACCGAAGGCATAACCGACGATCTCAGTCAGCGTACTCTCATCGGCTTACTCCACGATCTAGGCATCGTCCTTAATTTCCAGGACGATTCCAGACTGGAAGACACCAACATCCTAAACCCTGAATGGGTCACAAACGGCGTTTACAAGATTCTGAATTCCAAGGAGTTGTTACAGATAAGGGGTGTTCTGGAACGAGAAATGCTCAACAGGATATTGGGCGCTCCTGACTACCCAAGAGCTAAGCAACGGATGTTTATCATGGATATGATGCGCAAGTTTGAACTCTGCTTTGATTTTGATGGTTTTCCGGATCAGAGATTCCTGATCCCGAGCCTTCTCTCTAAGGAAGAACCGGATACCGGGGATTGGGGCGACGCACTGCATTTCCAGTACCATTACGATGTGCTTCCGGGAAGCATCATCTCACGCTTCATTGTGCGTATGCACCCCTCTATCTTCGAAAACACCTGCTGGCGCAGCGGGGTGGTGCTGGTGGATATGGATAGCGGGAACAAAGCACTGGTTAAGGCGGACAGGGAAGACAAGAATATCCTTATCCGGATCAGCGGCAGGAAGTATACCCGTCGCCCCTTTTTACGTGCTATCCGTTCTAATTTTGATCACATCCACAAAACCACGGGAATCGAACCTGATGAGAAGGTCCCCCTACCAGATCGCCCGGAGATTGTGGTTGGTTACAAGCATCTGCTGAACTTGGAAAAGAGGGGCGTAGCGATCCACTACCCGGAAGGGCTTGAAGGAGGTGTCAATGTCAAAGAACTGCTCGACGGCGTTGAACCCGAAGAAGATCGCAGAGAACGAATGCTTGACAGAGCTGAAATAATTGCTGGTAGGGATGTAATCATTGTTAAGGGGAATCATTCTACCATACAGACCCAATCCATATCAATAAACGATCTAGAGAGTCTTAGAAGAAACCTCCTTGAGTTTCAAAAAGGGATTGCTAAGCTCAACCTCCCAACTGACGATCGAAACATTGTCAATGGTGACATAAGCGCTGCCATCAAGGAAGCGGGCAAGGAGAACCCTGAGCCATCAAAGATTAGAACAAGGTTTGAAAGCGCTATTAATACAGCCAGAGAAGCTGGCAGGACTGTAAAAGATGTTTCGGCGCTTTACGATCCAGCTACAAAGATATTCAAATTGTTGGGTGTGGCTTCCACACTACTATTCTGACCGAGAGGATATTGAAATAACGAATCAGTGTAATCCGCGTTCATCTGTGGCTAAAAACTTATATCAGCCACAGATGAACACTGGTGGACACAGATTATGGATCCCTTGCCGGATACCTGATCACATTCGATCCCAGCAAAAGCCCGCACGCATCCAGCATCTGCCCCGCGGCTTTACAGCTTGCTCCGCACCTTCTCGTAAAACCGCCACCCGGTCTTCGCGAAGAGCGCGGGCTCATCCGCCCTCGTGATAGTAATAATATCGCCAGCCCGCACCGGCTGTGTGTAGTGCCCATCGAGGACGATAGCAGCATCCTTAAACGCGGGTATCGGCTCAACAGTGATCCTGCTACCCGCGGAGACCACCCACGGTCTCGATGAGAGCTTGTACGGCGCAAGCGGCACGATGACGATGCCGCCAACCTTCGGATCGACGATCGGACCTCCTGCGCTCATCGCATAAGCGGTGGAGCCGGTCGGCGTTGCAAAGACGATGCCATCCGCACGCAGGCAGTCGAGTTCGTAGCCATCCACAAGAATTCGGAACGCAAACATCTTGGCAGGGCGCGTCGTGACGATCACGGCTTCGTTGGTTGCGTGCGGGAGCGTATCCCCGTTGATGCGGATCGTAAGCCGCATCCGCGCCTCGATCGTAAGATCGGCAAGAACCTCATCGATCATGGAAAGTGCATTTTCAGGCGTGGCGTCAGCGAGGAAGCCGACCCTGCCGAAATTAATTCCGAGAATCGGTATCTGGCTCTCAAGTTTCTGGATGGTGCGCAGGATCGTGCCGTCGCCTCCGATGACGATCAGCAGGTCAGCATCCAGCTTCTCGATGGGAACGCCCGGTCCCCGGGTTCCGATCCCGGATGCGGTATCCTTCTCGAATACGACCTCCTCGATTCCGGATTTCGATTCGAGATGGCGGGATACGAGTTCTGCCAGTCTGATTGCGGCGGGTTCATCGTATCGAGAGACGATTCCAACCCGCTTTACGGCTACGGTAACATCCCTGCTCATAAAACGCCTCAGTAAGTATGGGGCGGGCGGGCTACATTAGTCTTGTGTTTCCTTCCGCACCAGGAAACCAGAGTTTTTACCCGCGCCCGCAAAGACCGAAACTTTCAGAGATACTCGCTCTGAATCGCTATGACCTCTGAACTGTCCTTCGCACAGGCATACGCCTCCAGCAACTCACGGTTCAGTTCCGAGAACGTGTGCCCCCAGTTGAACTTTCCGAGTATCATGGCTGCCTGTTCGTCTTCGCCGAGAATATATAGGGCGGCAGCGAATGCCTCGACAGTCGTTAGCTTAAACGGCTTTCCAAAGTTTACCGGATTTGCAGCGACCAGATATGGAAGCGATCGCTGTTTCATGCGGCGAAGTTTTCCGAAAACCAATTCCGCATCTGCCCATGAACAATCCAGCGCAGAAATGCCTGTGCACGCATCGTCAGGGGCAAGCGCCCTCTCTGAGAACGGGTTTAGCAATATTGACCTGTGCGGAAGTTCCGAGGATTTCTTCCGTTGCGCCAACCCGAACTTGAGCAGTTTCCTGCCTGTGCACTTCTTTGGATCGCACTGGTTTGCATGATACAGGTACAGCGGGAGCATGATCACCCATTATCCGCAGATTCTCTGCATAATCCTTGCGTAAGTATCCGAAAGATCGCCTTTTTCGTACCGGTACACATCCTTGTCAAGACTCTCGATCCTGCCCTCCCCATAAGAACCCGAGTCCCAGAACCGGCAGCCATCCGGCGTTCCAACCTCATCGGCAAGCAGGATATCGCCTGCAAGGTTCTTCCCAAACTCGATCTTGAAGTCCGCAAGTATGATGTCTTTTCCGAGGAGATACGCACTCATGATATCGTTTACCCGTCGTGTGGACTCCCGGATCATGTCCAGTTCCTCGCGTGTAAGCCACCCGTTATCCAGAATCTCCTGCTCATCGATCGACCGATCGACCTCCTCAAACTTGGTCGTGAACTCACAGATTCCACCGGGCATCCTTGCGCCCAATCTCGGCTCGATTCCTGCAGGGGGAGCATCTCCACTTTCGTAGCGTTTCAGCAGCGATCCTGCAACAAAATTGCGCCAGATTACCTCGATCGGGATGATCTCGAGGTATTCGACTTCCATGACGTTTGGCGGGATGAAAGCGCGAAAGTGCGTCGGTATCCCTTCTCTTTCCAGAATCTCGAACCAGTACGTAGACAATCTGCAGCAGACCTCACCTTTTTCAGGGTATTCGTCCTTCTTCAGCCCATCGAATGCGGTTATGCGATCTGTGAACTCAAAGAACGTCTTTCCATCCTTTTTGATGATGTCTTTTGATTTGCCTGCCCGCGCTCTGGTGGTCGTTGCCATGGTGTTATCTTGGAGCCGCGAATGGTTTAACCTTTTCCAGGTAAGCCCGCATCCTCTGGAGCGTTACGCCATCTGGTGTTGACAGATCTCCTACTCGTGAGAGGGTTTATGTAAGGCGAGTTCTGATTTATCATGCATGGGACGAGGAGAGTTTCGCTGTGATTGGTGCACGGTTTTGTTGCCGACCGCTCATATACAAAGCGCTGGCGTAGCCAAACCGAATGTGGGGGGCGCGATGTGCAGGCTCTTAAGTGCAGGGGTTTGGTGACTTAAAATAACAATCAATTATATTTTCAAAAGGTAGAGAAAAAACGATGTCAAAGGGAGAAGCAGTTGAAGTAGAAGAAGTAAATCTTGAATCTTTGTTCGGTGATGGAAAAATAATGGCTGAAATAGAGGAAAAAGCCAAAAGTAAGAAAAAAGAAGATATACTCGAAGCACTTGGGTTATTCGAAAAAAATTGGGACCAGTTTTTACTCGGGCACAGTATGTATTCCCAGACGATTCGTAACAAGTCTTAATAAAAATTCCGCCAGTTCAATCGTATATGTCTGAACGAAAACTGATCATCGAAGTTGGCATCGACGATGACAGAGTCAACAGCATCGAAGATCTCGAACGGGAGATTCTTACCAAAAACATCTGCGGGCAGGCTGCAAGGAAATATCTCGATAGTTTGCAGGATGCTATGGCACAACAAGTTGAAATAAGGAAAGGGAGCAAAAAAGTACACATCAAAACACCCCATTTTGAATTTAACTTCCATGCAAAGAGAACGCTCGATGAAGTGGGGAAAAAACGTTCATAGTGCCTTATTTGCACAACCGAAATAAAAATCCACTTGATTCCATACATTACCCTTCATGGAAATATCTGTGCACAATAGTCTCGTTTTCGGAGGCATCTTTTCTGATTGACATCTTGCAGGGGGTTAAAGTGAGTTCTTCCAAGTTAAAGAAAATATTCTATGAAAATAAGACACTGCCAATAAGAAATCCAATTTATTCGCAATACGACGGTCAAACGATCGATGCCATAATCATAGATGACACCAAGTCAAAAAGAAGATCGGGCGGTCGCCCCAGCATCAAAGGCGCGTTGGGGCTCGATTTAGAAACTGGAGAAGAGTTTCTACTATACCTGGGCGCGGTCAAGAGTTGGTCAGACGTTTTATTCCACATCCGGTCAAATTACAACGTTTCTGACGAAATGTATGCCATCTGCGACGGCGACGATAATTTACAGCGGCATCTGGAAGGCTATGGATACAAAATACAACAATGCACGAATCATTTTGTCAAAACATCGATGTACTATCTGTGGAAAGAGCAACATCCAAAAGAGGAGCGAATGAGGATCAAAAAAGAGATAAGCGGGATAATTTCTACGTTGAAGAACTCGGTGAAAAAGCACAGAACAGATCGTAATTTTGCAAGGCTCGAATGGAGAATAGATACTACTCAAAAAGAGTTGCTGTCAATCGCTAATGAGCTGTTATCAAGTAACAAAGACAGCAATACTGCTACATTCATTCTCAGGACTGCCGGCAAATTAACACTCTTCGCAGAATTGACATCAAGGGGAATACAGATCCCGGACAACAATAATCACGTCGAAAACCTTATGGGGATCGTTGGGCAGAGAATAAAGAAGAATCGCCAGTCATGGGTCGATAAAAATCTGGAAATTATGGTGAACACTATCTGGCAGATAATCTCGTAGGCGATGTTCGAAACATGTACTATTGGGCATCCCGGATCCCCACCAGTGTTACTGGAATTTTCGGATAGATTTTTTGTGCCCCAAATCTAGACTGGTCCCAATTTTTTTCTCCTCAGATCTTTTCTTCCCCCCTCGCCCCCCTCGCAGCCTTCGCCGCCACCTGCTCAGAGAACACATTCAGCAGGTTCATCAGCTTCTCGTACTGCGCTGTCTCAATATGTGAATACCTGATAGGCAACTTGAATGCTTTCGTCTCCTTCTTGAGCCGACTGTACAGATCCTTCGACCGCGACGTCAGCGCCTCATCAGTAGTGCCCTCGATCAGCATCACGCCGCCTGCCCCCGACCCAAAAGCATGACCCACGATATCCACGTCCAGCAGATGAATCGATGGCACCTGAATGAACCTGATCAAAGGTGAATACTGCGTCCTGTTGACGCCAGCAAGATCAGCCGCGGCATACGCAGCAGGATCGATATACACGATCACACCCATGCCTGCTGTAAGAATCCCTTCTGCCTGCGCCTTTAACTGCTCCCGCGTGTAATTCGCAATCTCAACAGCCCCCTCTGGGCAGACTGCCGCACAGATCCCGCACGCATTGCATGAGAGCGGATCGAGAACAGGCACTGGCTTTCCG
>CBDAFH010000131.1:0-9031 GCA_965195165.1 uncultured ANME-2 cluster archaeon
AGACGGCATACGAGATTCTGACATGTGACTGGAGTTCAGACGTGTGCTCTTCCGATCTCTTTGGCATTTTCAAGCATAGAATTGATTCTTGACAAGTTATACAGCACATCGTCGCCTTTTTTTATCAGTTTATCGACCTCGTCCAGAATGATGACCACAACTCGTTTCTTGGAATCGATCGCGCTTTTGAATTCTGCAAATACCTGATCGGTGGGCCAGCCAGTCATCGGAATTCTTTTGCCAAAATTCCGTGCAAGTTCGGCGAGCAGGCGATATTGGGTATCGATAACACCGCAATTGTTGTACAGAACCTCACAGGATATCCCACGCTCCTCGCCTGCTTTCTCGATCTCTTTTCCGACATGCGTGGTAACAGCGGTCTTGCCGGTCCCGGTCTTGCCGTATATCAGGATGTTTGAAGGCGTATCGCCACGTAAAGCCACAATCAAGATCTTAAGAAGGGAGTCTACCTCGTTATCCCGATGTGGGAGATAATCTGGTATGTACGTGGAACGGAGCACATCCCGGTTCTTAAATATCGGTTTTGATTCCAGTAATTCATTGATGGCGTTTGCTATGGTCGTTTTTTCCAATAATCTTCCTCCCTGCCGAAAGGTTTGCTACCTACCTTCGGGTACACCTTCTTAAGGATTGTGAATGTCTGATTTTATTTTAATAAAGTGAAAACTAAGGCGAGAGCCGTTTTCGGTCACGGGGGAACAGGACAACATCACGGATATTTTTGATATGCAGCATGGTCATGACCAACCGCTCTGCCCCAAGACCCCATCCGGCGTGCGGAGGCATCCCGTACTGAAACGCCTTCAAATAAAAATCGAAACCGTCTGGATTGAGTCCGTGCGCCTCGATCATCTCCTGAAGAATTTTGCGCGAATGTATGCGCTGTGAGCCCGACGCAAGTTCCATTCTCGGATGCATGAGATCGAACGATTTGCTGTAAACTGGCTTATCCTCGTACGGATGGGTGTAATACGGCTTAATCTCAGTAGGCCAATCCGTGAGGAAGTAATGCTCGCCGATAGCGTCCCCTACCGCGCGCTCGGCAGCCGTGCCAAAGTCCTCGCCCCACTCAATGGTGTGCCCCTCGGAAAGCGCAATCTCGAGCGCTTCATCATAGCTCACCCGCTTAAACGGAAGCTGTGGCACCGAAAGTTCGATTCCGAGATCTTTTAGTTGCGGCGCACAGTCAACAGCTACCTGCGCGTACACCTTGTGGACCAACCGCTCAAGAACCCCCATCACATCGAGATGATCCATGAAACTCGCCTCGATATCGATCGAAGTGGCCTCATTCAGGTGCCGCAGTGTGTCATGCTCCTCTGCCCTGAAGATTGCGCCGATCTCATAGACCCGGTCAAAGCCAGCCGACATCATGATCTGTTTGTACAGCTGCGGACTCTGATTTAAGAATGCTTCCCTGTTAAAGTAGGTGATCGGGAATAATGCCGTGCCGCCTTCGGTTGCAGCCGCAACCACCTTTGGCGTGTGGATCTCGATGAATCCTTCGTTTTCAAGGAAGTTGCGCACTGCCTTTAAGGCGTGGTGGCGGATCACGAATACGTCGAGTGTCTTCCTCCGCCTGAGATCGATAAATCTCGAATCAAGCCGGGTATCGATATCTGCGTCGACCTTTCCAGTGATATCCATCGGGAGCGGAGAATCCGACTCAGAAAGCACGCTTAACGTCTGCGGTATGATCTCGTACCCGCGTGGGGCTTTATCTTCCCTCTTCACAGTTCCGGTCACTGTGAGCACAGACTCCCGGATCAGTCGTCTGGCAGAACCGAAGAGCTCGGGATCGGTCTTCTTCTTGACCATCGTGATCTGCATGAACCCGCCCCGGTCCCGCAGTATAAGGAAGTAAATCCCTCCAAGGTCGCGCATCTCGTGTATCCAGCCCGCGACCGTTACGGTGTCGCCGCTCATATCAGGCGTGATATCGGATGCATAATGAGTTCGCATGATGTCCATAATGGGTGTAGATGCGGGTATTTGTGTTATATGTTTTGGTGACTTTTAAAATGCAAAGCCACGAGCCGCGGATATGACGCAGGAGAAGTGACGATAGTTTCCTTACAAAGAAGGAAATATTTATTAACTATCTTCCCCCTATACAGGGCATGGATAAGGATACGATAAAAAAACTGATAGTCCTGTCACAGGAGCAGGACGTGAAGCTGGTGGAGCGGGATCTGGAAATCTCTTTTGCTGGCAAGATAAATACCATAATCGGTCCCAGAAGGGCTGGAAAAACCTTCTTTATCTACCAGAAGATAAATCAACTGAAGAGTGAAAATAAAGATAAAATTATATACATTAATTTTGAGGATGAGCGGCTTCTTCCAATCGAAAGAGAAGATCTCGATCTGATCTTAGAATCGTACTACGAACTGTATCCGGAAAATATTGGCGAAAAACTCTATATATTCTTTGATGAGATACAGACCGTCCCCTTCTGGCCTCTCTTCCTCAGACGAATCTATGACCAAGAGAATGTGGAGATCTGTGTTACCGGTTCAAGCTCAAAACTGCTGAGTAAAGAGATAGCAACTCAGTTAAGAGGTAGAACATTAACTTATCTCATCTTCCCATACTCTTTTAAGGAATTTTTGAGAGCCAGAGGCGTGACTCTGGAAAGGCACTTCGAATATACGCATTTACGCTATCAGGTAAGAAAACTATTCCAGGAGTATATCTTGTTTGGCGGGTTTCCGGAAATTGTGGAGAGGGGGGAACCGCTCAAAACAAAGATTCTTCAAGAGTACTTCGAACTGATATTTTACAGGGATCTGGTAGAGCGATACAGAATAAGAAACTTTGGCATTGTGCGAGAGATGATACTCTATCTTGTGAACAACTTCTCGTCATATTTTTCAACAAATAAATATTATAATCTGTTGAAGTCGCAGGGAAAGAAGGTCAGCAAAAACACCTTATTCACATATATATCCTGCATGGCAGATATAAACTTTGTGTTTTTAGTTCCAAAATATGGTAAATTAAAGGAGCAGTTTGCAAACCCAAAGAAGGTTTATCTGATCGATACAGGTCTGATCAACGCGATTGCATTCAAGTTTTCGAGTGATATCGGAAGATTGTATGAGAATATCGTCTTTATAGAACTCAAAAGAAGGGGGAAGGAGGTGTACTACTGGAAGAATAAGCACGAATGCGATTTTCTGGTTAAAGAGGGTGAAGAAGTAAAGGAAGCGATACAGGTCTGTTATGATCTGACAGAAGAGAACAGAGAGAGGGAAATTAACGGCATAACTGAAGCTATGGAAGAATTCCAGCTGGGGGTGGGCCTGATTATAACAGGAGATCTCGAAGGAAAGGAAGAGATTTCATGCGGGATGGTATCGTATAAGCCCCTCTGGAAGTGGCTGTTGGAATAAAACAGACTCGCTTCAGTTCTACTCCGGCAAACGCCACTAACACTTGACCGCCAAAGACGCGATAGGCTCAGTTTAGCTTCGCATCCATCACCGCATCGCAGTCGCCAGTGATCGTTATGATCGTGAGATTCAGGTCGCCCTGGTTGAATGCCACAGCACACTCGAGATTGTCGGTCATGTTTGCTTTGAGTTCATTTACGCGGGCGGTTGTATTCTCGCTGGCTCCGATGCATGTGATAGTGCGCTCACACACATCACCCACAGGGCGCACCGCATCATAATACTGGTTTGCAATCGGGGAGTACATACTCACTTCCTGATACGGCGCATCAAGATCCACTGCCATAAGCAGACGCTTGAAATCCGGATATGCGTTCGGTGCGCTTTCATCATCGATCACATCGACCGTCGCCTCGACCTTGCTGCGCGGACCAACGATGCATGGATCACCCATGATGTTGCACATATACTCACCATTTGCACTTTGTCGTATGAACATGTGATAGTTATCGTACTCGTATGGCTGCAAAGCGACGTATCCGAATGCGAACTTCCTCGGGTACAGTGTGTGCAGCCCGATCCAGCTACCATCCATGAAGCCGGCAGAGTATGAATGAGAGATGTTTGTGCCGTAGAACTCGTGCGGGATAATTATCTGTTGTTCCACGAGCGGTTTCATAAGCGGCGTCCCTTCTAGATCTCCGGCACGGACGTACTGTGCCATGACCACGCCTGGCGGGCTCGAATTAAGCCCGTCCGTTATCGAATCGAGCGGATGATCGACGAGTTTTCCAAAGTCGTTCAGTGGTGTGCGACCGTCACTGCCGGGCGGCTGTGCGGACTGTGCTGCATTAGCAGGTTCGTCATCCCCCCAAAAAAGAGGCATCAATGAACCAAGTGCCATCGAAAGTACCGAAAGCACCACAAGTACGGCAAACGCGATTGCAATAATTTTGGAAGTCTCGTATTTCTTCATGCGAATCAGTTTTGCAGCAGGCGTTATTAATCTTGTCAGGGTCTGGGCTTACGGTGCCCCGCTTTTCATGGTCTTCATAACCTCGTCCACCCGATCCACGATCTCCTCGAACGATCTGGCAGTGGCGGAATTGATCTCCAGCACAAATGGAATGCCGCTGTCGCCCGACCTTGCAACCAGCGGATCGAGCGGCACGCTTCCGAGAAACGGCACACCCATCTCCTCGGCAACGCGTTCTCCGCCGCCTTTCCCGAATAGATCGATCTCGCAACCGCAGTGCGGGCAGACAAAGCCGCTCATGTTCTCGATGATCCCAATGACCGGAATCTCCAGGTACCGCGCCATGTTTACCGCCTTCCTCGTATCGAGGAGTGCAACATCCTGGGGTGTGGTGACGATGATCGCGCCATCGACATCTATCAGTTCTGCAATGCTCATCGGTTCGTCTCCGGTTCCGGGGGGGAGATCGATTAACAGGTAGTCGAGCGCACCCATCCAGTCCCACCGAATCCCTTCGATGAACTGCCGTATAAAGTCCGTTCTGAGCTGACCATGCCACGGAACAGCAGCGTCCTTTTCGATCATAAAAGCCATCGACATGACCGAAAGCCCGTGATCACACCCGAGTGGCATGTACACCGGTATCAGAAGCTCCTCGTCTGCCGATGGGAGTTCATCCTCGATATTCAGCATCTTTGGTATGTTGGGTCCTGTGATGTCGGCATCGAGCAATCCGACATTCTTCCGGTTCTCGACCAGCCTGAGCGCAAGATTGACCGCGACCGTGGTCTTGCCGACGCCGCCCTTGCCGCTCATGATCATGATCCTGTGTCGTATCGGGTCTTTTTCGTCTGTTTCGGTCATTGTGGTGTGATCCTCTCAAATTAAGTTAATTCGCCGGTCAACCCTTAAATACCACACGCGCGTCCACAGCCACCACACCCCTTTCACACGCGATGAGCGGGTTTATATCGAGTTCGAATATCTTCTCTTTCGCAGCCATCTCAGATACTTTCAGTATAGTATCAACTATCGCGCCCACGTCGCATCCAGCCAGGATCGAGTGCCCCCTGATCTCCTCGGTCATCTCGATCGCATCCTGCTTTGTAAGCGGAACTATACGGAACGAGACATCCTCGAGCGCCTCAACAAAGATCCCACCAAGCCCGAACATCACGGCATGACCGAACTGCGAATCGCATTTTATCCCGATTACGATCTCGGTTCCACGCGGCACCATCTCCTGGACGAGAACTCCATCGATTCGTGCGTCCGGAGCGTGTCTCTTCGCATTCGCAACGATCGTCTCGAATGCAGCACCCACATCCGGCTTCCCCACATCGAGAAGGACGCACCCGAGAGCGTTCTTGTGCGCAATATCCGGAGATGATATCTTCATGGCAACAGGACACCCGATCTCGCGTGCAAGCAAAATCGCATCCTCCCTGCTCCTTGCCACGACTTCCCTTGTTACTGGTATCCCGTACTCTGCCAGCAGTTTTTTCGATTCGTGTTCGGTTAATATCTTCATCTCTTCTTCAAAATCCTTTTGTAACGCACAAGATTATTAAGTGCGACTACCGCACGCTCTGCCAGCGGATAGTTGGGTATCCTGTTCGCTTCCAGTAGTTTTACCGCCGTCCCAATACCTTTTCCGCCGATCCAGGATGTTATCACCGGTTTATCGCACCCTTCACTCGCATCGATCACCGCCTCTGCCGGCAGGCACGGATCCACCATCTCCGCATGGACATATATCACCAAAAGAGAGTTTATGCCCGGATCTGAGAGCATGATACCCGTAACATCCTTAAACATCTCGTAGCTGCCGTCCCCTGCCGTATCCAGAGGATTCGCAGGCGTTGCAATCGCCGGAAGCACTCCTTCCAGTAGCCCAATCGTACGCTCCGAGATGTCGGGAAGGTGGAGCCCGAGGTCTTCACATAGATCCGCTGCGAGAATTGCAGCGCCTCCACCGTTTGAGATGATCCCGATGCCATCACCTGCGGGCGGAGCGATCGAGAGCGCAAGCGCAGAATCAAAGAGCTCCTCGATCGTCCCTGCACGGATGACCCCTGCCTGCTTAAATGCCCCGTCATAGATCCGGTCGGTGCCGGCAAGAGAGCCTGTGTGCGACAGTGCCGCCTTACTTCCTGCCCGCGATCTACCGGTCTTTAGCGCGATTACCGGCTTTCTAATCCCGCTTGCGACATCGATGAACCGCCTTCCCCGCTCTATCCCCTCGATATACATCATAATCGTTTTTGTGTGCCGATCAGCACTCAGATATGCAAGAATATCGGAGTCGTCGACATCTGCCTTGTTCCCGACCCCGACGACGAGGTGAAGCCCCATCTGCTGGCTTGCCGCCCAGTCCACAAGCGCAAGCCCAAATGTTCCGCTCTGGGTCACAAACGAGATTCCCCCCTTCTCTGGCATCTGCGGGATGATGCTCGCATTCAGGTGGATATGCGTGTTGATGAAGCCAAACGTGTTCGGACCGATCATCCGCATCTCGTGGTCCCGTGCAATATCGCGGACTCTGTTCTCAAGTTCACTGTTCCCGACCTCGCCAAAGCCCGCTGATACGATCATGACGCCCCGGACGCCTTTTCTTCCGCATTCCTCCAGAACCGCGGGGACAATCCCTGCCGGAACTGCGATTATGCCGAGATCGACTCTATGGGGGAGGTCGAGAACCGAAGGATAGCATCTCATCCCCAGAACCTCGCCTTCGTTTGGGTTCACCGGATAAACCTCTCCTGCGTACCCTCCCGAGATGATGTTATCTAATATCCGGTATCCCCATTTTTCACGATTCGAGGATGCGCCGATTACCGCAATCGAATCCGGTTCAAGGACCTTTGAGAGCATGATGTTATGCGGTCAGATGTTATATGCATCCGCGGTAGCTCATCGCAGAGAGCACCCGTTCCTTTGCGATCATTTCAGCGGCATCCCGCGGATACAAGTCCTCGCTGTACGTTTTATCGAGGATTGTCTTTGTGTTCGCTCTTATCTTACTCTTGATTTCGGAAAAAACCTCTTTCTCGCTCCCGCGCCTGTACTCGACCGCAGCCGCGATGACGCCGCCGGCATTTGCTATGAAGTCGGGGACCGATAGAACGCCCCTCTTGTGAAGCGCCTTCTCGGCTCCAGTCGTTATTGCGATATTCGCACCCTGGATTACGAGCTTTGTATCAAGTGTGCTGACATTTCCCTCATAGATGACGTCAGGTCTTGCAGCAGGAACGAATATGTCGCCGGGAATCTTTAAGAGATCTCCTGTCTTCAGCTTTTTCGCGTCCTCGTAATAGATGACAGACCCTTTCTCTTCCTGCATCTGTATCAATCCCGAAACATCGATTCCATCCATATTATAGACAGTTCCGCTCGTATCGCTCGCAGCCACAAGGCATACACCCTTCTCTTCGAGAAATCTCGCTGCATTCTTGCCCACGTTCCCGAATCCCTCGATAACGAGTCTTGCGCCATTCAAATCCAGATCTATGTACTCCTTCGCAACTTCTGCACATTCTGCGATTCCGAAGCCGGTTGCCCCAATCTCATCGAGAGGTATTCCACCGAGCACTCTCGGAAGACCGACAGCCCGCTTTATTTCATCAAATATATACGCCATGCAGGATTCGTCGGTGCCCATATCAGGACCGGGTATGTAATCGTGAAGAGATTCGATCGCTCTTGCGAACGTCCGTATGAGACACTTTTTATCCCCCGTCTTCGGGTCCGCGATGATCCCGGCTTTGCCGCCACCATGCGGGAGCCCTGCCGCAGCATTCTTAAGCGTCATCGCCCTTGCGAGTCTCATCACCTCCGTCGTGGTGAGATCCGGAGCCATCCGGACGCCTCCGATGGCCGGTCCCGCGGCAGCGTTGTCGATTACCACGATCGCTCTTAATTTCGCGATGGGTTCGTAGATGTGGATTATCTTTTCAGGTCCAAGATCGTCAGTGTATTCCCCAAAGATTGTCTGGCTTATGTCCATGGTATCAGATCCTCCTCTTTGTCCGGCGGTTCTGGCATTCTGTGGTTCTCTATCTTTAAGACAATGCGATAAAACTTATGTATACTTCTGGAGGTGCTCTTTGATTTTTTCTGGTCAGCATGAAGAATTGTGCCTGCCACGGGGAGTTGTGGTGTGGTAAATCAGTGACCAAATATGCGGTAAAAATCCAGAATCGGAGTGATCTATGTTAATTAGTGACAAATGAAACTTTTAGCCACAGATTAACACTGGCGTGCCGAGATAAATTCATACTCGCCAGCTGGTGAAAATCCAGCCTGAGGAAAGGTTAGCCACCACCTCAGAACTGAACCCCGCACGCAGTCTGGTAACAGGCTGTGTGAGGCCGGGGGGATGAGATACCAGGCCACAACGAAGGGTGTTGGTTATAAGCCCCGAAATTCTGATGATTCTGGAAGCCGACGTTGTCTGTGTGACGGAAGGCAGCATTCACACCACCGTTAGTCCAATCCTCCGGTCTTGGAATATAGCAGGGAGTTCTGGGACATTGCGATGTGATGTGAGTCCAGCGGAGTCTCAGACCGTAGCATGGTATCAAACGGAGACTATGGGAACTCGGGAGACCCATTATGCCCTCCTTAATGCAGGAGTATG